>NZ_QSJB01000001.1:0-245407 GCF_003469285.1 Collinsella sp. AM31-2AC | reverse complement strand
GGGCGGAGGCGGGGCATGCCCCGCCTCTTACACCACATCTCTGCACGCTACCTCTCGTCATTTGGGTGTCCAAAAATCCCCGCTCGTTTGGCGCCTGGGGACACTCTTTGTCGAATGTGGGCGTCGCCCTTGCTATGCCACAGTCACGGCGACCTGGGCGTAGCGGGTGCAGGGGCGCTCGGCGCGCGTCTGCACGGTAAGGGTGAGCACAAGGCGGTCGCCGGGCCGCGCGTCGGCGGGCACGATGAAAGCGGTGTCTACCGTGCATTCTTGCCACAGCGACAGATCCTGGGCGCCTGCATAGCTCGACGGGTCCACGGCGACATCCCAATGCACATCGAAGCCCTTGCCGTCGGGGTCGACGATGGTCGCTGTAAGGTCGACGCGCTCGCCGGCTGTGGCGCTGCGGTCGGCCGTGACCTCGACAACATGTGCCGGATGCGAGCAGGCTGCCGGATCATGGGCACACCATTGCGCGCGGGCGGCAAAGTCTTCCTGATAGGCACGCAGGTAGGGATTGAGATTGTCGTCTGCGGGCGTGCCGATGGAGGCAAAACCGGCGGGCGCGTTCGCATCGGGATGCCCATCAAAAAACATGCGGCCCAGCAGCGTATCGAAGTCGCGGTCGTCGATACCGCGCAGGCCAAACGGAAGCAGCGGAATATAGGTCATGCTGTCGCCTTCGGCCATAAAGTCGCCGCGCTCAAACTGCACCGCGGGCCTGCCTTCTAGGCCCCAATCCAGACGGGCATGCTTGCCAAACTGAAAGCGCTCGGGCTCGTTTTCGTAGACCTTACCATCGCCATAGAGCATATAGCGTGCCATGAGGGGTCCGTTGCCCTGCGTGAGATTCCGCTCAGGCCAAGGAGCCTTAAACAGCGGCAGCGTATCGGGCTGAGCTGTTTTGGCGTCGAAATAGTTGCCATACATATAGGGCGTACGCCAAAAGATGAGCTCGGGAAAGAGCTCGCGTCCATGGTCGAGCCACGAGTTGTCCTGCCCCACGCCATCGGCAACGCCCATCACGCGCACCTTCTGATAGACCCGCTGCCGTACGGCGGGCCACTCGGGCGTGGCGCGATAGCGCTCGGCAATACTCATGAGGGCGCGAACGATCGTATTCATACCACCCCAGCTGAGCAACCATAACGTACGCGGATCATCATCCAGAATCGCCTGCGCAATTACGCGAGACCCCTCAGTTTCCTCAGTCACATCACCCTCAAAGGCAACATTTCCCACAAAGGTGCGCTCGATCATCTGGGCGGGCGTGGGAAACGGCGGCTCACCGGCAGCGGCCGCATTTGCTTGCAACTGCGGCCAAGCCTGGGCATATTCATTACTCCAGAGACTCTCAATCCAATGCTCGGGAAACGGCCGATACTCACGAAGCTCGCCGGCTAGCGGATCGGGCTCATGAGGCACAACAGCCCACTCATAAGAGCGCCGCCCTTTGGTCCGCCAATGCGAATTCACCTCGCCGAGCGTATGAACCCCATCCCCAAGAAAGTGATACTGCGAAGCCGTATACACCACAGCCTGAACATCAAGCAAGTTGAGATACAGAGCCAAATGAACAAGCGAGTTCATATCATCGACTTCCATATCAGTGGTAACAATCACCCGAGTCAACTTCTGGGACATAGGAACAGCTCCAATCAAAATCAATTCAGCCAGTTACGCGCAAGGCAAGACGGGACCCATGCCCCCATCGCCACCGACCCGGCGGCCCGCTAGAAGCGGCCGGCCAGGGTCACAGCAACGTCAACGCAGCGGAGACCGGGGTTTAGTCTTGCAAACATTCCGCAGGGGGCATGGGCAGGCGCAGCGCGAAGCGCAAAGCGCCAGCCCATGCATGCCCGAGGACGTTTGCAAGACTAAACCCCGGTCCCCGCGATGGGAGGGCTTAGCGGTCGACCCTGGCCGACCACTCCCAGCAGCCCACCGGCTCGCCGTCGATGAGTACGTTGCCCCCGTCGAAGTCTTGATAACACAGGTCGTTGAATTGGTGGATCCACACGCCGTGGTTGAACGTCTTCTTGGCCGAGCCGTCGGCCTCGCGATACACGCCGGTCAGGTCCTCGACATGGCTAAAGTAGGTGAGATGCACGTTGGCGCCGGCATCGCGCAGGCGCGCGAACAGCGGCAGCACGGTCTGCTGCGGGCACACGAGCTCGTCGCCCTTGGAGTGCGTAAACCACAGCGGCGTCTTGGCGAGCGCGGCTACGTCCTCGTCCGTGGCGTTGTACCACGGGGCGCAGCAGGGAAGGCCCGCGGCGAAGAAATCGGGGTAGTCGGCGCACAGGCGCAGGGTCATAAAGCCGCCGTTGGAAAGACCGGCGACCACGATGCGGTCGGTGTCGATGCGGTCGGCATGCTCGGCGACAAACTCATCGATAAGTGCCTTGAGCACGGGGGAGTAGATGCTCTGGTTGGAGTGACCAAGCTGCTCGACGCCGTTGTCCATCCAAAACGTGGGCGACTGCGGCACGAGCACCCAGGCAAAGCCGCCAAAGTAGCGCTGGATCTGCGCCTGGCTGATGGCCGTCACGCGGTTGCCGATATAGGCGCGCGTGGCGCCTTCGCCCTGCGTGGCGCCCTTGCCCTCGCCGGCGCCGTGCAGATACACCACGAGCGGTGCCTTTTGGGGCACGGCCGTGGCCTCGGGCGCAAAGGGGTTGAAGCATGCCGAGTCCTCGGCCTTAAAGCTGGGCTCAAAGAAGCCGTATTCGAGCGCGATACCGTCGACGGCGGTCTTTTGCGTGTCGTTGCTCCAGCCTTTGAGCGCAGGGCAGATATCGCCACGGCAGGTGTCGAAGACCAGGCCGCAGGTGGGATCGTCGCCGTCGTTGCCGGGAAGAGCCGCGAGCTGCGTGATGCGCAGCTGGTCATCGAGCATGCGCGAGCCCATGACGCCGCCTTCGATGGTCTTGGTCAGGCGCTGCTCGGCGACCTCGAGCGCCACATGGGTGCCCACGGCGAGCTTACGTCCGTTTTCGTCGCACGGATATGCGGCGAGAACGTCGATGTAACCCACGGAGGGCGCGGCATGGTCGGCGCCGCGCTCCTTGCGCATCAGAACTTCGCCCGAGCGTTCGTGACGCTCTACATATATATGGAAGGTGTTCGCGTCGATGTCGTTGGCGCGCACGGTGCAGGGCAGGTCGAGTACGACCTTGCTGATCCAGGGGCCAAAGTCGCCCAAGGTGGTGACGGTTGCGTAGGTACACAATTTGAGTTCCATGAGCTGCCTCCCTTGCGCCGCTAGTGGGAAACAAAAGCGGCAATACAATCTAAACATGTTTAGTTTAATCCAGAATTGCAGAACAAGCTGATAAACTCGGTAAACGGCAAAATTTAACACGCCATGAACTACTAAACATATGTTTACTAGCTTCTAGCAGGGCTTCTGTTGATGAGTTAACAGGTCATAGAGGTGTTTATCAAAATAAAAGCCCACGTAAAGAGCCATTTATCAATAGACAGTCAAAGAGACTATCTCCCGCCATTGGAATACGTTCACCCCCGATTTCCTACCGTTCGCCGGACTCTGCACGGTAAAATTGCCACAAATGAGGCGCTCCGTGTAAACTAAAGCCCGTAAACGTTCAGTAAACACTTTGTTTACGACAGCGTATCCAAGGGTCCGGCAACCGTAAGGGGTTATAGTCGCCGGGCCAAAGGCGTGCCTAAGCCCAAGGGGGCTGGCACACGAAGATATGGGGAGGGGTCCCATGGCAGTAGATAACAAGCAGATTGCCACCGATGTCCTCGAGCTCGTGGGCGGCGCGGAGAATGTTTCCGTTGCCACCAACTGCATGACGCGCCTGCGTCTGACGCTCAAGGATAACAACAAGGTCGACGTGGAGAAGATCAAGAAGGTCAAGGGTGTTCTGGGTTGCCAGTTCGCCGGCGCCCAGCTCCAGGTCATCATCGGCCAGAACGTGCCCAAGGTGCTCGCCGAGTTCGTCGCCATCTCCGGCGTCAAACAGGGCGAGGCGGTCAACGAGAACCTCGACGCTCCCAAGGAGAAGTTCGAGCTCAAGAACCTGCCTAACATCATCCTCGACTATCTGTCGGGCTCCATGACCCAGCTCATCCCGCTGCTCATGGCCGGTGGTCTGTTCCGTACCATCGCGGCCGTCCTCGGCCCCACCATGCTCGGTGTGCTCTCGGCCGACGACCCGACCTATACGTTCCTCTACACCACGCTGTACGAGGCCACGTTCACCTTTATCCCCATCTACCTGGGTTATGCCGCCGCTAAGAAGCTCGGCGCCAGCCCGGTGCTCGGCATGCTGCTCGGTGGCGCCCTCATGGCTCCTTCCGTGGTGAGCGTCGCCACCCAGGAGGGCGGCGGAATCATCTCCGTCTACGGCATCCAGATCGCCGCTGCCAACTACCAGCAGTCCGTCCTGCCGATCATCCTTTCGGTGCCCGTCCTGTACTTCATCGAGAAGTTCTTTAAGAAGGTTATGCCCGACGTGCTGTCCACGGTCTTCACGCCGTTCTGCACCATGATCGTCACGATCCCCATTGCCTTCATCGTCCTCGCTCCGATCGGCAACGAGATCGGTACGCTGATCGCCAACGCCCTCTTCGGCCTTGCTGACCTTGGCGGCATCGGCATCCTGATCGTCATGGCCATCCTCGGCGCCTTCTGGCAGCTCTTCGTGGTCTGCGGCATGCACATGCCCGTCATCCTGCTCGCCCAGGTTCAGATCATCGCTGCCGGTTACGATCCCTTCGTCTTCGTTTCCACCAACTGCGCTATGGCCGCTGTCTGGGGCTGCGCCTTCGGTGCCTTCCTCAAGATGAAGAACCCCGACGAGAAGTCTCTCGCCATCGGTTACGTCATCTCCGCCATCGCCGGCGGCGTCACCGAGCCCGCGCTCTTCGGCATCCTCATGCGCTTCCGTCGCACCATGTTTGGCATGTTCATCGGCGGTGCTATCGGCGCTGTGTTCTCCGGCCTCATGGGTGTTACCTACTACCTCGCAGGCGGTGCCTCCAACTTCCTGGTCTTCACCAACTACCTGCAGGGTGGCCAGATGAACACCGTCTGGGCTATCGTTGGTATGGCAATCTCCTTTGTCATCGCCGCTGCCGTCGTCTTTGCCTGCGGCTTCTCCAAGGAGGAACTCGCCGAGATGGAGGCCTAAGGCCAAACCATTCGGTTGCATATGACCTCACCTACACGACAGGGCCCCGTCAGGCGCAAGCCCGGCGGGGCCCTTCTTGCAAGGTAGACTGATGGGGGGCGGGTGAGATTCGCCCGCGAGGGTTTGCCAAGCGGCGGGGGCTTTCGCGCGGGGTTACCGCGAAAGTTTCCGGCGGTTCGCAAATCCTTTATCGAACGAAAGGACATGCAGATGAGTTTGGGAACGCTGACCGTCAACGGTCGCCAGGATGGCTTTTTGTGCGAGGGCAAACCGTTCTTTTGGTTTGCCGATACGTGCTGGAGCGCGTTTACGAGCATTGCCGAGGCCGATTGGGACTACTATCTGACCCGTCGCGCCGAGCAGGGCATGAACGTGCTGCAGATCAACACGCTGCCGCAGTGGGATCGCTGCTGCCCCGATCTGGGCATTTGGCCCTATGCCAGCGAGGATGGCGTGCATTTTGATTGGTCCCGACCCAACCAAGCGTACTGGGATCGTGCCGCCGCCATGTGTCGCGCTGCCGTCGAGCACGGCATTCGTCCGGCACTCGTGCTTATGTGGTGCAACTACGTGCCCGGTACCTGGGGCGCCAAGATTGCCGAGCATTGCGGTGCCGAGGTTATGCCGCGCGAGGAGGTCCGTGCCCACGTTGCCCGCGTCGTCGAGAACCTGGGTGAGTTCGACCCCGTTTACGTGGTGACGGGCGATACCGACTTTACCAGCGACGAGGCGATCGCCTATTACGAGGATGCCCTCGACGAAGTCGTCAATCGCGCGCCCGAGGCGTTGCGCACCATGCATATCAACCGCGGCAACCGCACCATCCCGGCACGGTACCTGGACCGCTTGGACTTCTACATGTTCCAGCCCGGCCACAACTACGAGGGCCAGCCCGAGGCTTGGCACTTGCCGCAGGACTTTATCGCCAACTATCCCAAAAAGCCGATGGTCAACTCTGAGCCTTGTTACGAGCAGATGGGTGCGTCGCGCAATGTGTACTGGCGCTTCACCGCGCAGGACTGCCGCGCGAGTGTGTGGTCGTCGATCCTTGCCGGCGCCAGCGCGGGTGTGACCTATGGCGCGCACGGTGTTTGGAACTGGCAGACTAGCAAGAGCCAGGGCTCGGTGCTGGGCGAGGGCTTCGATATGCCGTTCCGCTGGCAGGAGTGTCTGCAGTTTGCGGGCGTTTGGGACTTTGGCGCGATCGAGCATGTGCTTGCCGGCCTGGGTGCTACGGCTGGCGACGACGCACTTGCCGTGGTTCCGGCGCAGGAGCTCCTCGATGACGCGCGCGAGGCCATTCGTGTGGCGCGCGTTGGCGATCGCGTCGTCACGTACCTGCCGCGCACCACGGCGCTCAAGTTTAAGCTCGACGGCGCGCGTGGCTGGACGGCGACGGTTCTCGACATGGAAGACAAGCGCGTCGCCAAGCTGCCCGTTCGCGACAACGGTGACGGCACCGTGCGCGTGGCTCAGCATCCCTTTGAGCACGACGCCCTGGTGATCCTGACCCCTGGGCGCTAACGGCTCTTCTCCAACATTTACAACCCAGTCCCTTTCATAAGGCTGCGACGGAATGGTTCCTGCATGACGGCTTTAAGCTGTCAAGGGGAGCCATTCCGCCGCACTCATTGGGGACGTACTTAAATGAGTGGTTTAACTTGAGACGGGACTTTTTGACCGCCTGATGGGTCGCGCGCCACAATTCGGGCGCTACAGTAGCTCGCCGTGGCGGGCAATGTGGCGGCGCTTTGCCAGCTGGGTGAGCGCGATGTAGGCGGTGACGATGCCGATGAGCAGCGCGAAGAAGCTCGGCGGCAGCGGCATGAGGCCCAGCGCATCGGCGACGGGGCTTGCCGGCAGCCAGGTGACGAGCGCCAGGCCCAGCACGGTGAGGGCGCACAGCGCGGGCGCGGCGTGGTCGCGCGCGCTCGGCAGGCGCGGGGAGCGCAGCATGTGGATTACGAGTGTCTGCGACCACATGGACTCGACAAACCAGCCGCTCTGGAAGAGTGCTGCAAAGGCCGTCATGCCTGCGACGTTGCCCGCGGCGGCAAGCTCGGACCAGCTTGCGCCCACGGCGGCGGGGCATACCACAAAGAAGAGGACGACGAAGGTCGCGATGTCAAACAGCGAGCTCACGGGACCCAACTCGAGCATGAAGCCCTTGATGGACGCGGCGTCCCAGGCGCGCGGGCGGGCGGTCCAGGCGTCGTCGACGGTGTCCCACGGCAGCGCGATGCACACGATCTCGTAGACCAGCGACAGCAGCACCAGCTGCAGCGCGCTCATGGGCAAAAACGGCAAGAACAGGCTCGCGACGGTCACGGATAGCACGTTGCCAAAGTTGGAGCTCACCGTGGTCTTGAGGTACTTGAGCAGGTTGCCGTAGGTGCGACGGCCTTCGATGGCGCCGCGCTCGAGCACGCCCAGATCCTTCTGGAGCAAGATGATATCGGCGGATTCCTTGGCGATGTCGACGGCGGAATCGACCGAGATACCGCAGTCGCTCGCGCGCATGGCGGCGGCGTCGTTGATGCCGTCGCCCATAAAGCCCACGGTGTGACCGAGCAGCTCGCGCATGACGCGCACCAGGCGCGCCTTCTGCAGCGGCGAGAGTTTGGCAAAGAGATGAGTTTTCTCAGCGCGCTCGGCAAGCTCGGCGTCGTCGAGCGCATCGATCTCGGAGCCCAGCAAGACGTTACTCGCGTCGATGCCGATCTGCTCGCAGACGGTGGCGGCCACGCGGTCGTTGTCGCCGGTTAAGACCTTGACCGCCACGCCCTTGGCCTCGAGGGTGGCGACGGCGCCGGCGGCACTTGCCTTGGGCGGATCGAGGAAGGCCAAAAAGCCCATCAGCACCATGTCGCACTCGTCGGCGATGCCAAACTCACCCACGCAGCGCGGATTGGTCTTTTGCGCCACGGCGATCACGCGCAGGCCCTCGGCATTGAGTTCGGCGACTTGCTTGCGAATCTGGGCGAGCTTATTTTCGCTGAGCGGCTGGGCGACACAGTCAACCTCGACAAAGGAGCAAATCTCGAGCATTTCCTCGGCAGCTCCCTTGGTAACCATCTGGGTTTTGCCCTGGGCGTCGGCGACGACTACGCTCAGGCGACGGCGTGAGAAATCGAAGGGCACCTCGTCGACCTTGGTATAGCGGTCGCGCAGGCTCTGGCCCAGCGTGGAGTCGGGCGCGACAGTCGAGGGCGTCACGTCGGCACGGTCGATGACGGCCAGGTCGATAAGGTTTTTGAGGCCGGTCTGGAAGAAGCTGTTCAAAAACGCATGGCGCAGCACGCGTGCGTCCTCGTTGCCGTCGGTGTTGAGGTAGCGCTCGAGCACGATGCGGTCTTCGGTGAGGGTGCCGGTCTTGTCACAGCACAGGACATCCATGGCACCGAGGTTTTGGATCGCCGGCAGCTCCTTGACGATAACCTGGCGGCGGGCGAGGTCCTTGGCGCCCTGCGACAGGCTCGTGGTCACGATGACGGGAAGCATCTGCGGCGTGATGCCCACGGCCACGCTCGTGGCGAACAGCAGCGCGTCGATGACGTTGCCCTTGGTGGCGGCGTTGATGGCAAAGACGGCCGGCGCCATAACGAGCATAAGGCGTACGAGCAGCATGGAGACGCTCGAGACGCCGCGGTCAAACGCGCTCTTCTCGCCGCGCCCGTTGAGCATCTTGGCGATGCCGCCCAGGTAGGTGTCCGAGCCGGTGGCAACGACAAGTGCTATAGCGGTGCCGTTTTGCACGGAGGTGCCGGTAAAGACGATGTTTTTGCAGGCAGAGAGCGGCATCGCGGAGCTGCCGGCACCCTCGGCGACGGTGATGGCAGCGGTCTTTTCGACGGCCTCGCTCTCGCCGGTGAGTGCGGACTCGATCACAAACAGGTCGCGCGCGGTGATGATGCGGGCATCGGCCGGCACCATATCGCCGGCAGAGAGACGGATTACATCGCCGGGGACGAGATCGTCAAAGGGAATCTCGATACGCTCGCCGTCGCGCAGGGCACAGCAGGTGTTGGAGACCAGGCCCTTGAGGGCCTCGGCCGCATTGCCGCTGCGAGCCTCCTGGATAAACTTCATGCTGCCCGATACCAGCAGCATGATGCCGATGACGATGACCGTGGAGGGATCGCGCTGGGGCTCGGGTACGGCGAGCACGTCGATGTAGAGCGAGACCAGCGCGAGCGCGGCGAGGATGCCGGCGAAGGGATCGATGAACGCGTCGGCGATGCGGCGCACAAGCGTCTTGGTCGGCGCCTCGATGGTGTTGGGGCCGACGGCGTTCAGGCGCTCGGCGGCATGCTCGGCAGTGAGTCCGTCGGCCGTGGCGTCGAGCAGCACGAGGGCGTCCTCGGCGCTATGGGTGGCGGCGAATATGATGTTCTTGGACATGCCGGCGCGAGCGGCGGGGCGCGCCGTGCGGCGGCGCTTGGAGATGGCTTCGAGTACCGTGGCGGTTTTGAGCATCAGCATAGGGTCCTCCTTGTTGAAGGGAGTTAGCGTACGTGTCGTATTTGCTTCAAAAAACCTAGATGTCGCTCACGTCATGCTTTCAAACCACCACAAAGGGACAGGCACCTTTGTGGTGGTTTTGACGATCGGTTAGTGGCGCTTATGCGTGCGCGGAATCCTCGCGGCGTGCCGAGGGCGACATGCAGGTTTTTCGACTATGGCTGCCTTCCATGGCACACCCCCTTAAGGCCGGGCGCGGCGCGCTTTGGGTATCTCGTACCCGTTTTAATCCGCCCGTATTTTTGATGAGGGGGTTTGCCGTGTCAACCCCTTTGTTTGGAAAACCATTGCCCCTGACAAAGCCTTTACAGAATGCTGAGGCCCCAAAGCGCGCCCGCAACGCGCCTTGCCTGCGCTAAACTGGAAGACACGTACGCGATTACGAGAGGAGCCCGCATGGAGGCTTACAAGCAAGAGTTCATCAAGTTTATGGTCGAGTCCGATGTTCTTAAGTTCGGCAGCTTTACGCTCAAGAGCGGCCGTCAGTCCCCGTTCTTTATGAACGCCGGCGCTTACGTGACGGGCTATCAGCTCAAGAAGCTGGGCGAGTATTACGCCCAGGCCATTCACGATAACTTTGGCGACGACTTCGACGTGCTGTTTGGACCGGCCTACAAGGGCATTCCGCTGGCCGTCGTGACCGCCATTGCCTACCACGAGCTGTACGGCAAGGAGGTCAAGTACTGCTGTGACCGCAAGGAGGCCAAGGACCACGGTGCCGACAAGGGCAACCTTTTGGGCTATGAGCCCCAGGACGGCGACCGCGTGATTATGGTCGAGGATGTCACCACCTCCGGCAAGTCCATCGACGAGACCTACCCCAAGGTCAAGGCTGCTGCCGATGTCGAGATCAAGGGCCTTATCGTTTCCCTCAACCGCATGGAGGTCGGCAAGGGTGGCGTGACCACCGCGCAGAAGGAGATCGAGGCCAAGTACGGTTTCCCCGTCGCGAGCATCGTCTCCATGGCCGAGGTCGTCGAGACCCTCTACAACCACGAGATCGACGGCAAGGTCGTCATCGATGACGAGCTCAAGGCCGCTATCGACGCCTACTACGAGCAGTACGGAGTTAAGTAGGTTACGGCGTTTTACCAAACGCCGTAACCGGCCGACGCTGCGCGGGCCGCATTTGGACAATCTGACGTTCAACTTCAAGGGCGCGACCAGAAGGTCAGCGCCCTTTCGTTTCACGTCACCTTGTCTCAAATGCGGCCCGCTCGCTGTCGTTGCCAAGACATCGGCACTCCCGTTGCTGGCGATGCGGCATCTGGGGACACTCCTGATGTAGTCATTGGGGACGTTCTTAAATGACTACTTAGGATGAGCGTCCAAAATCCGCGCTCGTTCGATTGGCGCATGTCTACGCAGCGTAGGTTGTCGAGCCTGGCCTTCAAATGGATACTGACTGTCGAACCGGTTCACTCCATTTCTTCAATTTGATTGGACAGCCCATGAACCAGACACGGCAAACCAATGCCTCCCATACTTTTTTGGCAGCGC
Organism: Collinsella sp. AM31-2AC; assembly: GCF_003469285.1. Taxonomy (NCBI): domain Bacteria; kingdom Bacillati; phylum Actinomycetota; class Coriobacteriia; order Coriobacteriales; family Coriobacteriaceae; genus Collinsella; species Collinsella sp. AM31-2AC. The sequence goes on along the minus strand of NZ_QSJB01000001.1, from coordinate 234,224 downwards.
ATGCCATTAAGCAGCTGCGCGAAGAGCGCGGCCTCACCCAGCGCGCCCTGGCGGAAAGCCTTGGTGTGACCGATAAAGCCGTCAGCAAGTGGGAATCCGGCCGCGGCCTTCCCGACATTTCCCTCGTTGAGCCTTTGGCCCAGAGACTCGGCATAAGCGTGGCTGAGCTTTTGGCTGGTGACATTCGGGCCAACGCCAACCGTGCAGGCAATATGCTCAAAGGCGTCTTTTACGTTTGCCCTATCTGCGGAAACGTTGTGCACGCGCTCGGAGAAGGCAGCTTTAGCTGCTGTGGCTCCACGATGTTTCCCCAGGAGGCCGAAGAGCCGGACGCGGACCACGCCTTTTCCATCGAGCGCATCGAGGACGATTGGTACGTCACGCTCGATCATCCCATGACCAAGGATCACTACATTAGCTTTGTGGCATATGCGACTATGGACGGCGTCTGCTTTAAGAAGCTCTATCCAGAGCAATCGGTGCAGCCGCGCTTCCATATTACCGGGCGCGGCAGGATATATCTTTACTGCAACCAACACGGGCTCTTTACGTCGCTGACGCCTCGCAAATAACGGCTGTCTATCCGCCCTCCTTATGCGTTTCCCAGGGGACCCAAAATGAGCGTGGATAATCTCCCGGTTTTGGCCTGTGTGCGGGCTCAAAGTGGGAGATTATCCACGCTCGTTATCTGAGTGTCCAAAAATCCACGCTCGTCGTTACTTGAGCCCGGGCAGGCGGGTGTAGGGAAACGACCGCTCGAGGAACTCGGAACAGCGGGCGTAATCTTTGGCAAAGTAGCTGCTGTAGAGCGAATCGAGCACGTATTGCACGGCGATGTGGCTGGCGAACTGCGTGATGCGGTGCGTCATACTCTCGTGGTCGCTCACCATGAGATAGGCGGCAAAGCCGGGGTGAATGCGGGCGCAGTACGGTGTGCCGATGACGATGACCGGGACGCGTCGACTGCTGAGGATCGGCAAGATCTCCCTGAGGTTGGGGGCAAGGCCGCTGTAGGAGATGACAATCGCCACATGGTCGGGGCCCGAGGCGAGCGCCGTACGCACCTGCGCCTCGACGCTGCCGTAGCACGTCGCGCTTTTACCGGCGGAAAGCAAGCGATCGCGGAACATTCCCGCTGGATACAGGTTATGCGAGCCCGTGTAGATGTCCACGGTGTCGGCGCGCATGACGAGCTTGGCGGCGTAGTCGAGCTGTGCGGGGTCGAGCAGTTCCTGCGTTTCGGCCAAGGTGGTCTGGTAGAGCCCCTCCATGCGCTCCATTACCTGTGCGGGGGTGGAGGTGGCATCGAAGGGAAAGTTGATGTCCACGTCGCGCCGATTGCCCGCCTCGGTCGCCTGGCGGATGAGCTCGACCTTGAGGTCTTTGAATCCCTCGAGGCCGAGCTTTTTGCAAAAGCGGTGCACGCTCGCGACCGAAACGTTGGCGCACGCGGCAAATTCCTTAATGGAAAGCCCGCGCACATCCTCGCCCATGGCGAGGGCCGTTTGCCCAAGTTGTTGCTCGGTGGGGGTGAGGCTTTTGCCCTGCGTGATCTTTCGCCTGATATCCATATGGCTCCTATGCGTTTGCGTCGCGATAAACCAATCATAACGATAAATAAAACGTTCGGCTTGGCTGGGAGTTTTGGTCCGCCGGTCTATGAACGACGGACCGCTCGACGCCGTGCGGGCTCAACATGGGGGCACTGTCCTTGTTGGGCCGTTTGCGCCCGGGGCGTTACCCGAGCACACGTACGGGCCCCAAGAGGCCGCTGGGCTCGGAGGGCTCGGTCATGCCGAATATGTCGGGGACGGCGTGATCGAGGGTGTTGATGATGTCGATCGTAAGCGCGTGCTCACCGGCCAAAAGCGCGCCGACCTCAAAGCGGTAAGGCGGACAGATACGGGTGCCGAGGGATTTGCCGTCGAGGGCGACGGTTGCGGTCTCAAAGACCTCGCCAAGGTCGATGACGGTGCTGGTGACCGCTTCGCCCAGGACAAAGGAGGCCTGGTAGCGGAATGTGCCGGCCTTGCCGGGGAACTCGGCCGAGGAAAGGTCGTGCAGGTCTGCAAGCTCAACAGGCTCGCCAAAGGCATCGGTGCCAGGGGCAGAGAAGGCAACCGCCCAGGGCCCGTCGATGCATGCGGCTTCGTCTCCAACGGTTGCCGCGCCGGCGGAACCTGTAGCCCCAAGGACCACGATGCAGCTCTCGTAGGGAGCCAACTCGAGCGTGCCGTCAAAGGCGGCGGGCTCGGTGCCGTTGAGCAGGTCGAGGCGCGCGCCTGCAACGGGTGTGCCGTCGGCAAGCGCAACCTGAGTGGAGATACCCTGCTTGGGATGCTCGTTGACGAGCATCAGATAGCTCTCGCCCGCCCGCTCGTAGCGCAGTGCGCGCAGCCAGGGCTGGGGCTCGGCGCAAACCACGGTCTGCATGCCGGTATTGGCAAGTGTGCCTGCGAGCCCGGTGGTCGCCAGGAGTTTGATGCCGGCGAGCGCGGTTGCATCCAGGGAGGCAAAGCCCTCGCGACCTGCAGTGTCACCGTCGTAGCGCTTGTTCGGCAACTCATCCAGCGCGTACACGGCAACACCTGCGGCTGCGGCACGCGCGGCAAAGTCGAGCACGGCTTCGCCGACAAACTCGGCTCCGGGCATCACCAGGCAGCGGTATGCCTGGCCGTTCACGCTAAAGCCGCTACCGTCTGCGGCAATTTCAACGGCATAGCGCCCTGCGTCCTCAAATGCCTCTGCCGGCACGATGTCAAAGTCGACCTGCGCGCGCATAAGCTCGGAGGCGGCATGCTGCATAAAGTTCGCCTCGCCTGCCCACTCGGCGTCCGCATGGTAGAGAAGCGCCACCGGGGTCGTTGCGCGCCCGCCGCTCAGCAGGCTCGCCGTACGGTTCATGTAGCTCATAAGCTGCCCAAAGTGTGCAAACTGGGGGTTTTGGCCATGCGCATAGAAATGCGGCGGGCAGTCCCAGTCGGGGAAGGCGGCCATGCTAAAGGCATGCGGCACAAACCAATTGACGCCGCGCACCAAAAAATGATCGGCGATCCACTTCATCTCGCGTAGGCCTTCGTGCCATCCAAATGCGCCAAAGACCTCGGCCATGCAGCGCCCCTGCTTTTTGGGGTCGAGGTGTGCTGCCGAGGAGCCCAGCTTGGGCAGCACGTAGTTATAGAACTCGAGGTCCCACACGCCGCGTCCGTAGCTGTGAAGGCCGCGGTCCATGCCGGGTACCAGCTGGTTGATCACGATGTCGACGCCCGCCATGTCCTGACCGCCCACGGCGCGGAAGTAGTGCCCGGCGCCCACGCCCAGGCGCGCGTGGCAGTCCTTGTCCTCGATAACGTGGCCGATGTACTGCACGCCGCGCGCGCGGCACCAGTCTCCGAGCTGGTCGCAGAAGCACTCCTTATAGAGGGTGCTCGCGATGTCCATATAGACGTGGCGTACGTGCGCGCCGGCCGGCTCGCGGTCCCACAGGTGCGGGAGCTCGGCCAGGTAGCGCTCGCCCAGTGCCGCGCGCAGGCGACGCTCAAGCTCGGCCGACCAGGGTAGGGGCGCGGTGGCCTTGCCGATGAGCGTGTCCGAGATGCCATCGGGGCCCGTGGTGCCCTTCTCGTTGGCAAATCCGGGCTCATCGGAGAAAAAGCCCAAGATGGTCTTGCCAAACTCATCGCCCAGATGCTCAAAATGCGGCTCGTAGACAGCATCGATGAGCTGCGCCACCGAGGCGCGGTCGACCATATTGATGTAGTCCTCGTTGTAGGAGGTCTTGCCGCTCGTGAACATCACGCATGCCTGCGTGAGGCCCGCAGGTGCATCGAAGACCAGGCGGCTGGGGTTGCCGTCTGCATCGTCGATTACTCGGTAAGCGACGTCGACGGGGCTGCCGTCCTGCATAAATGTCACGCCGTAGAAGCGCTCCGTTTTGTCGAGCATGTTGGCGAGCGCGATGCTCGCGGCGGACGTGGGGCCCACGATGTCGAACGTGCGGTGCGTGAGCACGATCTTGCGGAGCTCGGGCACGGCCTCCTTGACGGCGCCGTTGGCAAAGCCCGTGGGGAAGTGCGCGTCGTCCAAGATCCAGAGCTTAAGGCCCAGCTGCCTGCACTCGTCAATGACAAAGCGCAAGTCGCGCCACCAGCCCTCGCCGCAAAAATCGGGGTGTGGGCGGCTTTCGAGACAGACCTCGTGGATGTCGGCGCCGGCGATCTTTTCCAGATACTCGGCAATGGTCTTATGGCTCTCGCCCTTCATCCACAAAAACGGAAGCACGTGGTTGTCGTATGTGCCCTCGAGCACCTGCTGATAGTACGCGGTCATGGATCCTCCTTGGCTCGATCGATCTGCTGCATAGCACAGATTATGGACGCGTCGGCGCGTTCTGCTAATATCTGAATCACGACGAACTATGACCAAATCAACGATTGGCAAGCCATGGAGATCGACGAGCTCGAGCGTAGGCTCAACGAACTGAGCGCCAGTGAGATCGCTTATAAAGACGGCATGGCATTTGATTGGTCGATTATGACCGAGCATGTCGAAATCGACGGATGCCCAGTGCGCAAGATTGGCCAGCCAGGGTTTGCCTATGCCCAGCCCGGCATGCCGCGTGGCCTGACGATAAGGAAAAACTCGCGCTTTAATGCAGTTCCCGAGCACGTGCATGATTACGTGGAGCTGAGCTATGTGTATCGCGGACGCTGCCCGCAGACGGTGGCGGGGGAGAGGCTCGAGCTGGGCCGCAACGAGGTGCTTTTGCTCGACGCCCTCTGCCCGCATGCCGTGGCGGCGCTTGGTGAGGACGACATCATGCTGAGCATGACCGTTTCACGCTCTTTTTTGCGCCGGAGTCTCGAGTCGAGCCTCTCGCGCGAGAGCGCGGTCTCGCGGTTTTTGTTCAACGCGCTCAACAGCGAGACGGACCATCGGGGCCATGTCCGTTTTCATTGCGGCGAGAGCCGTCGGATTCGGCGCTACATGCAGGAGATGCTCTGCGAGCTGTACGACCCGAGCCCCAACGGTCCCGAGATCGTCTTGCGTCTGTTTCAGCTGTTTTTGGCCGAGCTCATGGATTGCTACGAGCGCGAGCTGGTGCGCGGCGCGGCGGACGGCGCAGCGGGGCCCACTGCCCTGGTGACGGGAATGCTTGGCTATATCGATCGCGAATTCGCTGCATGCTCCCTCGAGGGGATGGCGGCGGAGTTTGGCTTGAGCCCTAATTATGCGACGGCGCTCCTCAAGCGGCATGTGGGCAAGACCTTTAGGCAGCTTGTGCAGGAGCGACGCCTGGTACGTGCGGCCGAGCTTCTGCGCGGCGGCGCCACGGCCGGGGCGGCTGCGCATGCGGTGGGCTATGAAAACATGAGCTTCTTCTACCGTAAGTTTCACGACAAGTATGGCTGCACCCCCGCGGCATACCGCCGGTAAGCGCGGGGCGGATTGTCTTCGCTCCTTCGGTGTCAAAAAGTTTCAGCTGCAGCGCTGTTGCAGCGCGCGTCTGCGAAAAGAAGTGTCCAAATCGGCGCCTTCGCCCTGGCCTGGAGCGACTCGGCGGCATACTCGTTTCATCAGCAACACGCATGAGCGAGGAGGCACTTATGGGATTCCCCGAGGGTTTCTTTTGGGGCGGCGCTACGGCCGCAAACCAGTTTGAGGGCGCATGGAACGTTGACGGCCGCGGCCCTTCCGTCGACGACCACTTCCTGGGCGGCAGCTACAAGGAGCCGCGTCAGATTACGATCGACATCGACCCCGACCGCTTCTATCCCAATCATGACGGTATCGACTTCTACCATCACTACGAGGAGGACATCGCGCTGTTCGCCGAGATGGGCTTTACCATGTTCCGCATGTCCATCTCTTGGAGCCGTATCTTCCCCAACGGCGACGACGCCGAGCCCAACGAGGCCGGCCTCGCCTTCTACGATCGCGTTTTCGACTGCCTGCGTGCTCACAATATCGAGCCGCTCGTGACCCTGTCGCACTACGAGATGCCCTATCATCTGGTCGAGAAATACAACGGCTGGGCGAGCCGCGAGCTCATCGGCTTCTTTGAGAAGTACTGCCAGACCGTCTTCGACCGTTACCAGGACAAGGTCAAGTTCTGGCTCACCTTCAACGAGATCAACTGCGGCACCCAGGACATGGGCAACCTCTTTGAGACCAGCATGATCCAGGGCTTTGAGGGTCCGGCTTCGGCGGTCCACGCCACGCCGCAGGCCCGTATGCAGGCCCTGCATCACCAGTTCGTGGCCAGCGGTCGCGTCGTGCGCTACGCCCACGAGCACTACCCGCAGTTCAAGATGGGCAACATGGACTGCTTCGTCCTCTCCTATGCCGCCACGTGCGATCCGGCCGACGTGTTCGCCACGCAGCAGGAGATGAATACCATGAACTGGTACTGCTCCGACGTGCAGGTGCGCGGCAAGTATCCGTTCTATGCCAAGCGTTTCTGGGCCGAGAATGACGTCGAGCTCGTGATGGAGGACGGCGATCTGCAGGATATCGCCGACGGCAAGGTCGATTTCTACACCTTTAGCTACTACATGTCCGGAACCGTGGGCACCCACAAGGACCACGAGATGACCGAGGGCAACATGACCTTTGGCGGCAAGAACCCCTATCTGGAGTCCACCGACTGGGGCTGGCAGATCGATCCGCTGGGCCTGCGCATCGCCCTCAACGAGATTTACGCCCGCTACGAGATTCCGCTGATGGTGGTCGAGAACGGCATGGGCGCCTACGATGAGGTCGAGGAGGACGGCTCCATCCACGATCCGTATCGTATCGCCTACTTGCGCAGCCACATCAAGGCCATGGGCGAGGCCATTGCCGACGGCGTCGACCTGATCGCCTATACCTGGTGGGGCCCCATCGACCTGGTTTCTGCCGGCACCGGCGAGATGCGCAAGCGCTACGGTTTCATTCACGTCGATAAGTACGACGACGGCACCGGTACCTACGAGCGCCGCCGCAAGGACAGCTTCTACGCCTACCAGAAGATCATCAAGTCCAACGGTGCCGAGGGCCTGGATTAATCGACAATATGAGTGCCACCGGGGAAAAGCGTTGGGATGGGCTCGCGATTCGAGTCCCCACCTTAGCATTTGAACCATTTGGCACTATAATCACCATAGGCATGCGCATAACGTTGCGCTTAATCAAGAGGAGAAAACGTATGGGTCTGTTTGACATGTTCAAGAAGAAGGCTGAGCCCGCGGCTGCCGCTGCTCCGTCCTCCATCTCTGCTTCTGCCGGCGCCGACGTGCTGTGCTCGCCCGTCAAGGGCAAGGTCATCAAGATGGCCGACGTGCCCGATCCCGTCTTTGGCGGCGAGGTTCTGGGCAAGGGCTGCGCCGTGTGGCCCGAGGACGATCTGGTCTACGCTCCCTGCGACGGCAAGGTGACCGTCACCATGGGTCACGCCGTGGGCCTGCAGTCCGATAGCGGCATCGAGGTTCTGGTGCACGTTGGCGTCGATACCGTCAACATGAACGGCGATGGCTTCGAGGGCTTCGTCAAGGCCGACGACGTCGTGAAGGCTGGCCAGCCCATGCTCAAGATTGACCGCGCCAAGATCGCTGCCGCCGGTTACAAGGACTGCGTCGTCGTGGCTGTGTCCAACACCGCCGAGTTCGCCGACGTCGAGCTCGCCGTCGAGGCTGACTCCGCTGTCTCCGCTGGCGATGCCATCGTCAAGGTCGTCCGCAAGTAGTCTGCGGCAACATAAGGGTGTTTTGGGGTGGTCGGGTTATCCGGCCGCCCTTTTTTATTGCAATGCGGCGGAACGTTTTATTGCGCGTTGGGCGGACCGGTAAACCGTTCGGACGTTAAATCGAGCCGACTGCGCCTTTGCTTTGCCGGGGGTGTTCGTTATCGGCTAGTATGGCCTTATTGTTACGACGCGCACCGCGTCGGGAAGCGCGGTGCCGCTTGTTGGGAGGAATGTCATGAAGAAGAAGCTGCTGCTTGCGCCCCTGATGGCTGTTCTGGTCGCGTGCGTGGTTGTGCTTTCCGGCTGCGGAGGTCCTTCGGTTGAGGAGCTCATCACCGAGGATCTTACGACGCAGTTTGACGAGGTCAAGAACGGCGGCGACGACTTCCTCGCCGGCCTGGAAGAGGCCTCGGGCGACGAGTTCGAGCAGCTGGGCATCGATCCCAAGGAGTACGCCAAGAGCTATCTCGAGGGTTTTGACTACAAGATCGGCGATGTGACGGTCGACGAGGACAAGGGCACCGCGACTGCCGATGTCACCATTACCTGCAAGTCCATGAACAAGATCGTTGAAGATTTCGCCACCCAGTATCAGGAGAAGATCGCGGCGCTCGATACGATGCCTTCCGAGGACGACCTGTACAAGATGGCCGGCCAGGTCATGGTCGACGTGACCAAGGCCGCTAAGACCAAGGACACCAAGGTTACCTTCAAGTACACCGCCAATGACGATGGCGAGTGGTCTGCTGACGATTCCGCAACCACCGAGATGATGAATGCGATGATGAGCTAGGGGAGTTACGCGGTAGTTCGTTACGGCGTTTTACCAAACGCCGTAACTGCCCGACGCTGCGCGGGCACCAGAGCGACAACTTGTCATTCAAAGAGGACGGCATGACCAGAAGGTCTATACCGTCCTCTTTTCATGCCAATTTGTTCGCACTGGTGCCCGCTCGCTGCCCGTCCTCTACCTGCGGCGTTGCCATGGTAGTCATTGAGGCGGCACTTGGGGACGTTCCTTTTCTGCCGGCAGTTGGGGACACTCCTTGCGCCAGCGTTGCATCGAATGCTCGGGAAAATACGAGCCGGTATTTGGCCGAATAGCGGGTCACGGTTTCCGGATGGCGTGGGTTGCGGAAAGTGCGACCCGGAATATTGCTCTGAAACGGGATGCCGTTTCCCCGACAAGGCTCAACCGGAAAGCGCATCCCATTCTGAGGCGGCAAAACGGGATGCGCTTTCCGCGCGACAGAATCTATCCAGCCGTGTTGAGCGACAGCCCCGCTACTCGCCCAGAATCAGCGCCGAGAGCTCGTCTTGGGTGTCCACCACGTAGTCGGCGCCGGCGGACTCCAGCTCTGCGCGGCCGCGGAAGCCCCAGCTGACACCGGCGCTCTTGAGGCCGGCATTGTGACCGGTCAGGACGTCGACATTGGAATCGCCCACATAGAGTGTGGTTGCCGGGTCGGCGCCTAGCTCTTTCATCACATGCAGCGTAACAGGCGCCTCGGGCTTGGGAGGAAGCGCATCGACGCGGCCCTGCACCAGCGCAAAGCGCTCGGAACCAAAGTATTTCTCGATAAGCGGAGCGGCCGAAACATGGTCCTTGTTGGTGAGCACGGCAAGCTGCACGCCCGCGGTGCGCAGGCGGTCGAGCATCTCGATCGTGCCGGCGTACGGTGCGGTGTGGTCCTCCTTGTGCTCGCCGTAGTAAGCCCTAAACTCGGCAAGCGTCTGCTCAAACATACGGCCGTCGCCCGCATACTCGGCAGGCATAAAGCGCTCGACCAGCTTGAGCATGCCGTTTCCCACCTTGTAGCGGTACTCGTCTACGGCAAACGTGGGCCAGCCGTGCGTCTCGCAGGTATGGTTGCCGGCGGCCGCCAGGTCCTCGAGCGTGTTGAGGATGGTGCCATCCAGATCAAAGATCACATGGGAAAAAGCTGCTGCCATGGGTGCTCCTGCCGCTTGAGTTGTAAAACGCACCCCATGATACTTGGCATGCGTGCCGGGCATGTTTGGAATCTGAATATCTTTAATAGCCCTGAGCCTTTGTCGTTAGCAAATCCTCGGCAGCTGCTCTCCTACGAGCATGTCGAGGATGCGGGTCGAGCCCCAGCCGGTGCGCACGCGCACGGCGGGGCGGGCGTCCTCGGCAAGCGGCAGCACGCGACCGATAATAGCGGCATTCTCGCCGTAGCGCGCGGCGCGCATGGCTGCCAGCGCGGCATCGGCCTGCTCGGCCGGCACCACGGCAACCATCTTGCCCTCGTTTGCTACCTGCAGCACGTCATAGCCGAGCATCTCGCAGGCTGCCTGCACGTCGGGGCGCACAGGCACGGCATCCTCGTCGACCTCCATGGCAACGCCGCTGGCCTGGGCAAACTCATTGAGCGTGGACGCCAGGCCGCCGCGCGTGGGGTCGCGGAAGCAGCGTGTTTCGGGTGCTGCGGCAAGCACATCGGCAATCAGGTGGTTGAGCGGCGCGGCATCGCTTTCGATGGTGCTCGAAAACGCCAAGCCCTCGCGTTGGCTCATGATGGCGATACCGTGGTCGCCCAGCGTACCCGATACCAGAATGACATCGCCGGGCTGGCAGTTGGCGCCGCTGAGCGCTACGCCCACGGGCACTTCGCCCACGCCGGCGGTATTGATGTAGACGCCGTCGGCCCCGCCGCGCTCGACCACTTTGGTGTCGCCGGTGATGATCGCCACGCCCGCCTCGTGCGCCGTCTCGGCCATCGTTTGCACAATCTGGCGGAGCTTATCCATGGGATAGCCCTCTTCGAGGATAAAGCCGCACGATAGGTAGCGTACGTTGGCGCCCGAGGTCGCGACGTCGTTGACGGTTCCGCATACAGCGAGGCGGCCGATGTTGCCCCCGGGGAAGAACTGCGGCGAGACTACAAAGCTGTCGGTCGACATGGCGATGCGCCCGCTCGTGGGCAGCGCGGCGACGCCGGCATCGTTGCCCTCGAGCAGCTCGGGCGACCCAAAGGCATCCAAAAAGACCTCATCGATGATGCGTTTCATCATCTGACCGCCAGAGCCGTGGCCCAACAGGACAGTGCTATCGGTGGCAGTACGGGACATATCGAAAACTCCAATCGTGGGGGGTCGGCAATAGCTGAGTGTGGCAGAATCGATGTTAAGTAAAAGTCAGCGAGCGCCATTCAGGCGAAGTGAGTTGCCTTGAAAGAGGAGGCTGCTGGGCTTTTGCCCGCAGCCGACGATTGAAAGGCAAATCGCTCGCCTGAATGGCGCGCAGCGTCGACCGGTCCGCCGTTCGTTAGAACGGCGGAACCTAACAGCCTCGGTAGCGGAAATATGCTGCACAGCTGCCCTCGGAACTCACCATGCAGGGGCCGATGGGATGCTCGGGTGTACAAGCGCGGCCGAACAGAGGGCAGTCGCTCGGCGTAATGGCCCCGCGCAGCACGTCGCCGCAGCGGCACCCACGCGGCTCGACCGTCGCCTCAACGGGCACGTCAAAGCGGGCGCCGGCATCAAAGCGCGCGAATTCGGGTCGGATGGAAAGACCCGAAGCCGCAATCGGCCCCAGCCCGCGCCACGTGGTGTCGCATGGCTCAAACACCTGCTCGACCAGCTGGCGCGCTACGGGATTGCCGTCTGCATTGACGCCACGGCGGTAGGCGTTGTCGATTGCGGGCCTGTGCTCGACAATCATCTGGACCAGCATGCAGATGCCCTGCAAGATATCGACCGGCTCAAACCCGGTGACTACGCCGGGGGTCTCGAACTCATCGACCAAAAACCCAAAGGGTGCCAGGCCTGTGATGGTAGCGACGTGACCAGGCAGGATAAAGCCGTCGATGGCGGTCTCGGGGTCGTTGGAGATCGCACGCAGAGCCGGCGGCGTGGTCTTGTGAGCACAGTAGACCGAGAAGTTCTGGAGCCCGCGCGCGTCGGCCTCCAGGATAGCGGCGGCAATGGTGGGCGTTGTGGTCTCAAAGCCGACGCCCATAAAGATGACCGGGCGTTCGGGATTTTGCTCGGCAATGTCGAGTGCGTCGAGCGGAGAGTAGACGATGCGGATGTCGCGCCCCGCCGCCTTTTGCGCGGCAAGCGAGGTGGACGATCCGGGCACGCGCATCATGTCGCCAAAGGTGGTGATGATGGCGCCGTCCATGTTGGAAAGCGCGATTGCGTGATCGATGTCGCGGTTGGCGGTGACGCAAACGGGGCACCCCGGGCCGCTTGGCAGTTTGAGCCCCGTCGGCATAATGGAGCGAAAGCCATAGCGGCCAATGCTCACGGTATGCGTACCGCAGACTTCCATAAGGTTGATGCTGCGGTTGCCGACAAGCTCATGAATACGATCGATGAGCTCGCGGGCCAGCTTGGGGTCGCGAAATGCCGAAAAGTCGATACCGGAGCGAACCGGCTGCGCCGCCGCCACTAGTATGCCTCGGCTGGGTTGGTGGCGAGTTGGTCCTCTTTGGCCAGCTCGGTCATGGTATTGACGAGCTCGAGTGTCTCTTGGGCTTCCTGCTCGTCGACAATCTGAATGCCAAAGCCGGCGTGCACGAGAATATAGTCGCCTACCTGTGCCGTCGGCACGAGGCGCAGCGAAACGGGGCGCTCGATGCCCATCATGTCGACGGTCGCCTTAAGGTCGTCGTCGCGTTTGACCACTTTACCGGGAACGGCAAGGCACATAATGTTCCCCTTTTATACGTTTTGCGCTGGATAGGCGCCTAATTACCCATCAGTTGATGGTAGCGCTCGCGGGAGTCACGAGCAAACGCGTTACACCTGTGAGACGGCGGCGCGCAGGCTGGCAAAACAGCCTATCGCAACGCCGTCTGCGCGAGGCGAGCGCGAGCGATGGCGGCCTGACCGTAGGCGATGCAGCCGTCGTTGGCGGGTACAGCGTGGGGGACCAAGACGGCAAGACCGGCGTCTTTGAGTTCGTGGGTAAGGAGCTGAAGCAAAAGCCGGTTCATGAACACACCGCCCGAGAGCGCGACGGTATCGAGGCCTTCGCGCGCGCAGATTTCGCGTGCGATTCGTGCCGAAGAGCGCACGATGGCGATATGGAAGTCGAGCGCGAGCCTGTCGGCCGGCGCGCCTGCCTCGATTCCATTCAGAAGAGCTTCGATGAGCGGTTGGGGGTCCAAGATGGGGGAGTCGTCGGCAGACGTGAATACGCCCGTATGATTGCCGTCGAGACGAACGGTCTTACCGTCGAGCGCGCGCCAGGCGGCGGCTTCGAGTTCTATGGCGGGTTCGCCTTCGTAGGTTGCCTTGTCGCAGATGCCCAGAATCGCTGCCGCGGCATCAAAGAGACGACCCATGCTGCTGGTACGCGGGCTGTTGATGCCGCGCTCGATCATGGTGGCTGTCACGCTGCGTGTTTGCTCGTCGAGGGTGCCCAATAGCCCCGCGGCACCCGGATGCTCGAGCAGGCCGAGCTCGCTCAGCAGGGCAAAGGCATTGCGCCGGGCATCGCGCACGGATGTGGCTCCGCCTGGCAGCGCCCAGGTGCGCAGGTGCGCGGCGCGTTCAAAATCGGCAAGGCCGGCGATAAGAAACTCACCGCCCCATATGGTGCCGTCGGTGCCGGCACCCGTACCATCGAAGGCAATACCGAGGACGCGTGCATCAGGCGCAATCCGGCCAGCGACAATCGCCTCTGCCATTACGCTCGCGATGTGCGCATGATGATGCTGGATTTCGATTAGCGGCAGGCTGTGCTCCCGTGCCCGCTCACGCGCCCACTGGCTCGATAGATAGTTGGGATGCATGTCGCATGCCAGGGCGGCAGGCGTCAGGTCAAAGAGGTTTTCTAGACGTGCGCGGGCGGCGCTCCAGGCATCGAAGGTCGCGCCGTTTTCGACATCGCCGATATGCTGCGACACAAAACAGGCCACATGGCCGTCGGCGTCCTCGCGCGTGAGCGCGATCGTGGCTTTTTGCTGCGGCCCGCAGGCGAGCACGCAGGGTGCAGTGCCGTCGAGCGCCGGCAGCGACAACGGTTGCGGCGCATATCCGCGTGCGCGACGCACAGGCATGACGGTGCCGTCGACCACACGTACCACGGAGTCGTCGTAGCGTGAGAGAATCGCACGGTCGTTGCCAAGTAGCGCGTCGGCGATGCCGGCGGCAACAAGATGTTCCCATGCAAGGGCATCGTCGGTCTCGATAGGTTCCTCGCTCAGGTTTCCGCTGGTCATGACCAGCGCGTGCATGCCATGCGACGAGGCAGCTGCAAGCAGCAGATGCTGAAGCGGTGTATAGGGGAGCATGACGCCGAGATCGGGTAGATCGTGCGCGACGGATGGCGCGAGTGTAAGGCCGTCGGGGGAATCTCCCTCGCCAACAACACGGCGGCGCAGCAGCACAATGGGGCGGATGCTGCCGGCCAGCAAGTCGCGCTCGGCATCATCGACATGGCACAGGCGTTCAGTATCGGCAAGGCTGCGCACCATAACGGCAAGCGGCTTGTTGCTGCGGCGCTTGCGACGGCGCAGCTCGACCACCGCCTGCTCATTGGCGGCGTTGCAGGCCAGATGGAATCCGCCCAGCCCCTTGATGGCGACAATACCGCCGCTGGCCAGCAGCTCGACACAGCGGTCAATAATGGCATCGCTGGTTTCGCGCGTGCTGCCGACGGCCGGCATCGCCCCCGAGCCCTCGAGCTCCATGTCGCCCGCCGCCTCGCGCCAGGTAATATGTGGCCCGCAGTCAAAGCAGGCATCGGGCTGCGCATGAAAGCGCCGGTCAAGCGGGTCGCCATACTCTGCAGCGCACTCGGGGCACATAGGAAAGCAATCCATCGACGTGGCCGCTCGGTCATAAGGCAGCGACCGGATGATGGTAAAGCGCGGCCCGCAGTTGGTGCAGTTGATAAAGGGGTAGTGATAGCGACGGTCGGCGGGGTCGAACAGTTCGCGCAGGCAGTCGTCACAGGTGGCGATATCGGGGGAGACGAGCGTCGTGTGCACGGTCTGATCCTGTGACGCTACAATACGAAAGACCTGCTCATCGTCGGCATCCCAAGCGTCGGGCTCCAGGTCTGCAACAGCGACATGCTCAACGCGGGCTGCGGCCGGCGCGTGCTCCGACAGCGCGGTGACAAATTCGTCGAGCGCCTCGCTCAAAGCATGCGCCTCGATGTGTACGCCATCGCCCGCGTTGAGCACCCAGCCGCAGATGCCATGCGCCATAGCCTCGCGATACACAAATGGCCGCATGCCAACGCCCTGCACAATGCCCGTCACATGAATATGCACATGCCGCATGCGATCCTCCTTCGTTGAAACCTGTCCCTTTATGGCAGGTGCGCTGCGGGAAATCCCGCTACAGCCCCAGGCTCTGCTTGGTGGCGGCGCAGGTGAGTTCGCCGTGCTTAACGCCGCGCAGGCCCAGCAGGCGGTCGGCCAGCTCGTAGACACGCTCGCCGCGACCCTTGAGCGCCAGAATCTCCAGGCAGTTGTGGTGGTCCAGATGCACGTGCATGGTCGAGACGATCTCGTCGGTGTAGTCGTGCTGCACCTCGTCCAGACGGCGCGTCAGATCGCCGGTATGGTGGTCATAGATCATGGTGAGCGAACCGATGACCTGCTCGTCGGGCGTGCGCATCTGCTCCTTGGCGATCGAGGCGCGAATCAGATCGCGTACGGCCTCGGATCGGTTAGCCACGTCACCGCGGCGCGCGATCTGCTCGTCAAAGCGGCGCAGCAGGTCGTCGGGCGCGGTGACCGAAAAGCGGACCAGCTCGGAGCTGGAGCCGCTGTAGCGGCAGCTTGCATCGTCGTCCGCACCGTGATTGTGCGCGTGCTCGTGCTCGGCCACGTTACACCAGTTTCACAGAGCCGACGGAGTTGTGGTCGGCCTCGATGGCCTCCTCGTAGCCCTCGAGCGCATCGTGCGCCTCGTGGAGTGCCGCCATGGCGGCCTCGAGCTTGGCGCCAATGCGCTCCATGTCAAAGTTCTCGGTCGCATGCAGCAGCTGATGGCTCCACTCGTGAGCGAGCTCAATGGTGTCGTCGACCTGCTTGACGCTCATGGCAAGCTGGCTCATGTTCATTCCGACGTCATGCATGGGGAGTCTCCTTTTGTACGGGGCGATATGGTGGTTCAGATTCTACTACGCCCGCCTTGAGCGCCGCCGCATAAGAAAACGGGTGCGAGTCCGTCTGACCCGCACCCGTTCACTGGGGGCTGTTTGTATCTACCATACTATCCGTGGTCGCATACCTTGCGTTTGGCACTCCGGCGAGCGGTGCGAAACCGCTCATGGACGGCAGATGGGTAACAAGCGTATTACAGATGTTTCTCCAGCAGTGCCTGAAGTCTTGCCTTGGGCAAGGCGCCGACCGAGCGGTCGACCTCCTCGCCGTTCTTAAAGACGATCAGCGTGGGGATGCTCATGACGCCAAACTTCATGGCCAGGTCCTGGTTGTCGTCGACGTTGCACTTGGCCACAGCCAACTTGCCGGCCAGCTCGTCGGCAACCTCGTCTACGATGGGCGAGAGCGAGCGGCAGGGGCCGCACCACGGGGCCCAAAAATCAACCAGTACGGGCAGGCTGTCGTTAACGATGGAATCGAAGTTCTCGGGGGTAATCTGCTTAATGTCAGCCATGGTGACCTCCATAATACGACGCGGCTCGGCCGCGTAAAACTCAGTACGACCGTGCTTATACCCAGCGGCCCGCAAAGCAACCACTCGCGGGCGGCTCTTTTATATAATGGTGGGCACGCAAACGATTGGAGAGCGCATGCCCACGTCACAAAGCCAGAAAAAAGAAGCCATCGCTCAGGCGACCGAGCAGGAGCTCGCGTCGCTTGCAGGTCGCGGTGTGCGTATCGCGGGCAACGCGTGCTCGCCGATTGTGCTGGTCAAAGGCGATTTGGATGAAGCCGAGTGCTCGGGCGGCGAGCTGGCTGCCGGCGCGGATGGCGCCGCGTTGCGCAAGGCGCTCGGCGCCATCGGATATGCCCCCGAGGACTTTTGCGTGCTGGCAAGCGTCGCCGGCGCGGGTGACGGAGCGGTCGCGGTGGGCGAGACTCTGCCGTGCGACCTGTTCCGCGAGGCGCTGGAGGCTCTGGACCCCGAGGCGGTGCTGCTGCTCGACAACAGTGCGGCCGATGTCATGCGCGAGACCTATGCCGATATGCTTGTGGCAATTGATGACTTTGACACCGCCATGCTCAAGCCCGGCCTGGTCGCCCATGTGCAGGGGCGCCGCGTGCTGGCGCTCGACGGTTTTGAGGCGGCGCTCACCGACAAGGCCGCCAAGCAGCGCATGTGGGCCTACATTAAGCAGCTGACCCCGGCGGCTGCACCGCTGTAGCGAGGTTGGCGGCAGCCCCTACATCACGGCGCGCAGCTCAAACCGGTCGCCGTTAATGCGGAGCTGGCAGTTGCCGTTCATGCGCTCGACGGCAAGCATAATGCTCTTGGTGCCAAAGCCGTGCCCAGTGTGCTGAGCCACGGGCATGCCGTCGACCATGTGCGGCGCACGGCCAAACGTGTTGGAAACCAGCAATAGAAGCTGACCGTCTTCGTAGCGAAGGTCCAGGTCGACAAACCGCTTGCCTTCGGGGGCGGCGCTCGCCGCGGCGATGGCATTGTCCAGGGCGTTCGATACCACACTGAATAGATCGACATCGCCCACGTGGACGGTTTCGGGCACGGCGGCGCGCAGATCGGCGGTGATGCCGCGCGCGTTGATGTCCGCGGAAAGCGACGAGAGCGCAATGTTGACCGTTTCGTTGGCGCAGTAGCGGCGCACGGCGGTGCGGTCGTTGGTCTCGCAGAGCGCGTCGATGCGCCCGAGTGCCTCATCGGTGTGACCCTCTTCGATCAGGGCCGCAAGACCGCGCAGGTAGTGGCGCATGTCGTATCACATTGAGACCAAGTCAAGAAGAATCGCTTCGGTCGAATCGCGTCTTTTGGGTGAGTTCTCAACGTCCGCTGCCGCTGGTTTCCACCGTATGCCGAAAACACCCGGACGATGCCGTGCAGATCGCTTCGCTCTGCTATAGTCTCCCAAATTCACGTTTTCTATTGGGATGGTGGTTAATATGGGCGACATACTCGAATCGTTCCTGCGCGTGGCGATGGTGGTGTTCATCGTCGGTCCGCTCACTGCATGGGTCGCCCGTCGCGGCGCGCGCGAGCGCAGTGAGGCGACGGACAGCCTCGATCGCTTCACGGTGCGCATGCCCGCTGCCATTCGCACGATCATCGCCTGCTGCGCCGTCGCGTTCGAACTGCTCATGCTGGGTGTCTACGTCTGGCAGGGCGTCTCGTTGGGCGAGTGGGACCACGAACTTGTGTGGTTCGGTCACGCCATGGCGCTCGCGGGCATGGCCATCTGGGCCCTGCTGAGCATCCCGCGCATCGACGTGGACGGTGAGCGAATTCTCTCGCGTAACGCCTTCGGCATCCGCAAGGAGACGACGTTTGGCCACATCACCCGTGCAACGCTTCACACGCAGATGATGAGGATCGACCTGTTCGAGGGCGACCGGAAGTTCTGCTCGATAAGCCTCGAGGGGGTGTGCTCGCTCAACCTCCTCGCCCGTCTGGAGGAAGAGGGCATCGAAGTCTCGGACGCCGTCGACGGCCCGATGACCAAGGCGGGTCTGTGTTGGTCTGCCATCAAGCCGTTGACGATTGTTTTCAACGGCATGGCGCTCGTCTTCTCGCTCGTGATCGCCTTCATGGCTGTTTTCACCGATGCTGGTGCTCGTCTGCTCTTGCTCGTCCCGTTCCTCTTCCTGTTCATAGGGGGACTCCTGCCCCTGCTCATGCTCAGCATGCCCGCCCGCGGCATCCTCGAGATCGGCAGGCAGGAGCGCGAACTCGGCTTCTCCTTCGCCGAGGAGATGGCAAGTCGAGGTACCACGGGCACTTCGCTTGTCGACGATGATTGGTTCATCGAGATCAGCAATGCCCGCGTCGTGGCGTTCCGTCGCGATTACCTCAAGAAGGTCACGGCGCACGAGAACAGCGAGAGCGGCGACCGTTGCACGGTGACCACGAAAGGCGGTCGCAAAATCAAGGTGTATGCAGCGGGCAGCACGCTCGAGGACCTGCGCTCGTGGTTCAAACAGGGTGCCAAGGCCAGAAGCACGCTCGACCGTGCAGAGGACGCGCTCGAGACGACGTCTGATTGGGTTGTCTGACCTGTATCGTCTTTTCGGACACGCATGCTAGAGGCCCAATCCTTTAGAATGCATTCATCGACGACCGAGAGGACGGTATGCTATGTCCAACCCAGCCGCCAAGTACACCGACGAGTTCAGGCGCGAGACCGCCGACTACATCATCTCGACGGGCAGGCCGATAACGGAATGCTGCGCAGAACTGGGCCTGAATTCCAAGACCGTGAACAAGTGGGTGCAGAATCGCCGGCGCGAGCTTGCCGGCGGGCCCGACCCCAAGGCCGAGGACCGCGAGCTTCGCGAGGCGAAAAGGCGCATACGCGAGCTCGAGATGGAGAACGCCTTCTTGAAAAAAGCCGCGGCCTTCTTCGCCAAAAGCCAGGCGTAGCCGCGTGCTACCGGATGATGTTGGCGGAGAAGGCCGAATTCCCGGTGAAAATGATGGCCCGCGTGCTCGGCGTGAGCCGATCGGGCTTCTACTCGTGGCTCTCCAACGGCTGCCCGCGAGAAGACTGGTCGGCCGAGCGCGAGGCGGTCCGGCGCGTGTGGCTGGAGTCGGACCGCAGGTTCGGCTTCCGGTTCGTGAAATGCTTCCTGCCCGGCGAGTTCTCCGGATTGACCCTGTACAGGGTGCGCAAGCTGATGCGCGAGCTGGGAATACGCGGCTGCACGCCCAACGCCAGGAAGCGCACCACCATCCCCGACCCGAAGGCCAGGCCCCGGCCCGACCTGGTGCGCCGCGACTTCACCAGTCCCGTTCCAACCTGCAAGCTCGTGGGCGACATCACCTACCTGCGCACCGGCGAGGGATGGCTGTACCTGTCGACGGTCATCGACCTCAACACCCGCATGGTGGTGGGCTGGTCGCTCTCCGAGCGCATGACCGCCGACATCGTGGTTTCGGCGCTGGCGTCGGCCAAATCGCGCGGCTACGTGGCCGGCAACGCGATATTCCACGCCGACCGCGGCGCCCAGTACACCAGCAGGCTTCTGGCCGAATGGGCGCGCGACAACGACGTGCGGCTGTCCTGCAGCCGCGCCGGCAACTGCCACGACAACGCGGTGGCCGAGTCGTTCCTCGCCACGCTGAAGAACGAGATGTACTACAGGCGCAGCTTCCCGACCAGGGATTCCGCCAAGCACGCGGTGGTCGAGTTCATCGAGGCGTACTACAACCGCCGAAGGCCCCGCTCGACGATCGGCTACAAGGTGCCGGCCGAGGCCATGGCGGCCTTCTTCGAGAGAACCGAGCCCAAGCTCGAGGCCATGCCTATGGCCGCTTGATTTCTCGAGCATGCGTGTCCGAAATCTTGACACAGGTCAGAAGGCCTCGATGCCAGCGCTGCGCCGATATGGGGCAGCGGCCCCCCGTTGGCCGCCATGGCCCTGACTTCCGAGCGTATGCTGGCGCCGCTCGTCTTAAGACGTTGACCTCCATCCGGAGCCTGCGGTTCTCGCGCTCGGGCTCCAGGATCCGGTTCTACTCGGGCGTGCGGTTGTCGGCGGCGCGCGGCGAGCCGGTCTCGTTTATCGACTTGACCCGCCTCTCCACGGTGCTCTTGTCGAGGTCGCACTCGTCCATGGCCTCGCGCCTGGGTTTTCCGGCGTTGTGGAGATCGACTATCTTCCTCTTGAACTCGTCGGTGAAATGCCTCGGTCTGGGGCCGGTCGAGGCCGAGCCCCCGGTCCGGCTGGGGTAGCATGTCGCTGCGGACCATTGTCTTTCCTCTCGTTGAATATCTAGGCGCTGACGATTCTAGGCGATGGCCCTCTCTTGCTTCTTACACCTCGATTGTGCTCGCTACCCCCAGCGGGCCCGGATCGAGCGATTCGGGCCCGCTTTTGGGGCCTGCCGGAAACCCGGTGGTCAAAAAGGGCCAAATATGAGTACTGTTACCAGTTTGGTGGCAGCCAAATGGCCTCAAAAATCGGTGCCAGAGGCCAAAAGTGCATCGATTTTCGTTCTTCAGAGTCGCGATCGGGCTCCAAACAAGGCGATTTTGCTGCTCTGGACCGGAAAATCGATGCTACTAATTTGGTGACAGTACTCATATTTGGCCCTTTTTGACCACTGCCCCTTGGTCCAGGACAAAACGGGCTGCCCGAATCATGGGGCGGGTCCATTTTCGGCTGTCCTCAGCTTGCCAGTTCGAAAATGGACCTGCCGCATGATTGAATCTTTATTTCAACTTTACACCTAGGTTTACAGCTGTCTTGTCAGCTGTAAACCTAGGTGTCATACTAAAGCCCCAAGATTCGCCAAAAGAGAGGGGCCTTGATGGCACAGAGCGCGAACATGGATGCGTCGGAGCTTGCACGCGACATTGCGGCCGGCCTGGCATCGGCAACGACGGCAACGGAGCGCGCGGCATTGGTGCCCGCAGAGCTCGTCGAGGCCATTCGGCAACTTAAAACCCAACGCGACGCGGTGATCCTGGCGCACTATTACGTGGCGCCCGAGGTCCAGGCTGTGGCCGATTACGTCGGCGACAGCTTCTACCTGGCAAAGCTTGCCAAGAGCCTGCCGCAGCAGACCATCGTGCTGTGCGGCGTGGAGTTTATGGGCGAGAGCGCCAAGCTGCTCAATCCCACCAAAACGGTGCTGTTGCCCGAGCCAGGCGCGGACTGTCCCATGGCGCACATGGTCAAGCGCGAGACGGTCGATGCGGCGCGCGCCGAGTATGGCGACGACCTGGCCGTGGTGTGCTACGTCAACTCGACGGTCGAGATCAAGAGCTGGAGTGACGTGTGCGTTACCAGCTCTAACGCCGTCAAGATCGTCTCCGAGCTGCCGCAGCAGCACGTCTTGTTCATTCCCGACCAGAACCTGGGCCGCTTTGTGGCCGAGCAGGTGCCCCAAAAGCACGTCATTCTCAACAACGGCTACTGCCCGCGTCATCACATCATCACGGTCGAGCAGATCGTCGACGCGCAGGAGGCGCACCCCGACGCGCTCGTGCTGGCGCACCCCGAGTGCAAGGCCGACGTCCTGGCCGAGGCCGACTACATCGGCTCCACTGCCGGCATCATCAAATATGCCGAGGAGTCGGACGCGAGCGAGTTCATCATCGTGACGGTCCGCGGCGTGCTCTACGAACTTGAGCGCCGCTGCCAGGGCACCGGCAAGATGTTCTACTTCCCTGCGGTGCAGCCCACCTGCGTCAACATGGACCTCATCACGCTCGAAAAGCTCGTGCGCTGCCTGGAGACGGGCGAGGGCGAGGTGCAGATCGGCGTCTCGGACGAGGCGGCAGACCAGGCCAAGCTCACGCTCGACCGCATGCTCGAGTACGCAGCACGCTAGAACAATGTGGCATGAGGGACGGTTCCTTATGTCACATTCAAGGGAGAGGATTCCTGTGGAAACCAAGCAATACCCCGATATGGAGTGCGACGTCGTCATTGCCGGCTGCGGCGTGGCGGGCCTGTACGCGGCGCTCAACCTGCCGACGAGTACGCGCGTGATCATGCTCTCCAAGGGCGCGGTCGACGAGTGCGATTCGATGCTCGCGCAGGGCGGCATCTGCGTGCTGCCCGAGGGCTCGGACTACGATGCCTTCTTTGAGGACACCATGCACGCCGGCCATTACGAGAACCGCCGCGAGAGCGTCGACATCATGATCCGCTCGAGCCGCTCGGTCATCAACGACCTGCTAGCGATGGGCGTGGATTTTGAGCGCAAGGCCGATGGCGGCCTCGACTTTACCCGCGAGGGCGCGCACAGCCGTCCGCGCATTGCCTTCCATGCCGACATTACGGGCAAGGAGATTACGACCAAGCTGCTTCAGGCCGTCCGCAAGCTGGACAACGTGCAGATTCTCGAACACGTTGCCATGACCGACATCCTGACGGCCGAGCGCGATGGGGCCACGGTGTGCACTGGTGTCGTCGCTGTTGCCGTGGACGAGGACGATTCAGCTCGCCCCGCCGACGAGCTGGCAAATGCCGCTGAGGGCGTGCATGTCGGTAAGCCGTTTAAGATCCATGCCCGCCATACGCTGTGGGCGACGGGCGGCATCGGTGGCGTATACGACCATTCGACCAACTACCCGCAGCTCACGGGCGACGCCTGCTACATCGCGCAGGAGCACGGCATTAAGATGGAGCACCTGGACTACGTGCAGATCCATCCCACGGGCCTGTTCTCGCCGCAGCCAGGCCGTACGTTCCTGATCAGCGAGAGCTGCCGCGGTGAGGGCGCGATTCTGCTCAATGCCGCCGGCGAGCGTTTTGCCGACGAGTTGCAGCCGCGCGACGTTGTCGCTGCCGCCATCCGCGAGCAGATGAAGCAGGACGGCACCGAGCACGAGTGGCTGAGCTTTGCCCCCGTCGAGCGCGACGTGGTGACTGGGCACTTTGCCAACATTCGCGCGCGCTGCCTTGAGGACGGCCGCGACATCTTGGACGAGCCCATCCCCGTTACGCCCACGCAGCACTACTTTATGGGCGGCGTATGGGTCGATAAGGACGGCCGCACTTCGATGCCCGAGCTCTACGCCGCGGGCGAGACGGCTTGCAACGGCGTTCACGGCAAGAATCGCCTTGCATCAAATAGTCTGCTCGAGGCGCTGGTCTGGGGTCGTCGCGCCGCGTGGTACATGCGCACCGGCGAGTCGCTGGCCGTGGAGCAGGCGGGCGAGCCCGCGCTCGATGGACGCCATCGCGCCCTGAGTTCCGATACCCTTGCAATCGATGATTTGGCCCGTGCCGCCGGCACGCAGGCCGCAGAGGAGTAGACCATGAATCCCATTACCATGAAGCTCGTCGTCGATGATCTGATTTTGCAGGCTCTGCGCGAGGACATTACGTTTGAGGACGTGAGCACGGCGAGCGTGTGCCCCACGGCGCGTCCCGCCACGGTGGAGCTTATCGCCAAGGCCGACGGCATCATCGCCGGCTTGGATGTGTTTGCCCGTACCTTTGAGCTGCTGGATTCGCAGAGCTCGGTGCTGCTCGACGTTGCCGATGGCGACGAGGTGCACGCCGGCGACCATGTGGGTCAGGTGCGCGGCGATGCGCGCGTGCTGCTTTCGGGTGAGCGCGTGGCGCTCAACTACCTGCAGCGCATGAGCGGCATCGCTACCTACACGCACAGCATGGCCGCGGCGCTCGAGGGAACCAAGACCGTGCTCGTCGACACGCGCAAGACCACGCCGGGCATGCGCGTGTTTGAGAAGGCGGCGGTTGAGATTGGCGGCGGCAGCAACCACCGCTACAACCTGTCGACGGCCGTCATGCTCAAGGACAACCATATCGATGCCGCCGGTGGCGTGACGCGCGCGATCGAGATGGCGCGCGCCCATGCGTCGTTTACCACGACAGTTGAGATTGAGTGCGAGAACCTGGACATGGTGCGCGAAGCCGTGGAGGCCGGTGCCGACATTATCATGCTCGACAACATGACCCATGACGACATGGCCGCCGCCATCGAGCTTATCGCCGGTCGCGCCAAGACCGAGTGCTCGGGCAACGTGGACGCCAGCAACATTCGCGCCCTGGCCGATCTGGGTGTCGACTATATTAGCTCGGGCGCCCTGACGCACTCTGCGCCGATCCTCGACCTCTCGCTTAAGCACCTGCGTCTGCTGGACGGTAAATAATGAACGCCCGCGAGCGTCGCCGTGCCATCATGGGCGTGCTCGAAGGAGCCAAGGAGCCCGTTTCGGGCAGCGCACTTGCCCGCGAGGTTGGCGTGAGCCGTCAGGTCGTGGTTCAGGATATTGCCCTGTTGCGTGCCGATGGGCACGATATCGTGGCGACCAACCGCGGCTACGTGCTGCAGGAGGCCCCCAGCAGCCCCGCCGTGCCCACGCGCTTGGTCAAGGTTCGCCACAGCGTGGAGCAGGCAGGCGATGAGCTCACGAGTATCGTCGACGCCGGTGGCGCCGTGCTCAACGTGATCGTCAATCACCGCGTGTACGGCAAGATCACGGCCGACCTGGACATCCGCAACCGCCGCGATGTCGAGCGCTACCTAGAGGGCATCGCCAGCGGCAAGAGCTTCCCGCTGCTGACGGTGACGAGCGGCTACCACTTCCATCGCATCGCGGCGGAAGACGAGCAGACCCTCGACGAGATCGAGGCCATGCTCAAGGAGAAAGGCTACCTTGCCGATTTAATGCCCTACGAGGATGATTTGTCCTAACCCGATACTGTCTTTATAAGTTGCGGTGAAATAGTTCCTACAATCGGCACCTAAGCAATGAGCCAGGAACTATTCCACCGCAACTGCCAAGGTAGCCCCGTCCCCAATTAGCTGCCTGTACAAACAAAAGGAGGCCTCCGCGGCGATGCGGAAGCCTCCTTTTTTGTGCACGGTGTACTTTTGAGTGTGCAAGTGGGGGAGTTGTTACTCCTCGACGATCTCGGTGATCGCGCCAGCGGGGCAAGCGTCCTGGCAAGCGCCACAGGCGACGCAGGAGTCCTCGTCGGCGACGGTAGCGACGTCCTGGAGCTCCAGAACGCCAGCGGGGCAGGAGTCGACGCAAACGCCACAAGCGATGCACTCGTCGGCATCAATTACGGGATGAGCCATGGTAGTTTCCTCTCTGTTGACCGACGCTACAGGCGATGCGCGTCGGTTTGATTCGGGCAAAAACATACCACGGGAGCGACCGTTTGCAATACCCTCTGGCCGGCATCTTCATACCGTTCGCCGAGTATGCCAAGGTTTACTAAAAAACGCGCAGGTGGGGCCGTTGAGCTGCGCAAATGTTAGCTATAGGTGACTTGTAATATTGACCTATTGAGCGCGCCTGCGGAAAGGGCATCCCGTTATTTGGCCGAAAACCGGGTCGCAGTTTCCGGTTGGGCCCGCTAGCGGAAACTGCGACCCGGTATCAGCTCTCAAAACGGGATACGGTTTCCGGTTGAGCCTTCAGACGGAAACTGCGACCCGGAATCCACGCTCAAACCGGGATGCGCTTGCCGCAAGACGGCCCCCAGGCACCCCCGGACGCAAACCTCAGTCAACTCTACATAGATCTCAATAGATCTGCCGAGAACTCAAACAGTGCATCTACCTGCACATTTGAGAACCTAAACTCTCAGAGATAAGAAATCTTATATGAATTGACTTAGATTTTGTATATTCCAGCCCATAAGGGGATACACTACATCCTGAAAGACAAGCCGAAGCGCCGCGCGACAGACCGTCGAGGCGGCGCGAACGCAAAAGAGAGAGGGAATTTCTAATGAGTAAGATTCTTGGTATCGACCTTGGTACTACTAACTCCGCAATGGCCGTTCTCGAGGGCGGTTCTCCGACCATTATCGTGAACGCCGAGGGCGACCGCACCACCCCGTCCGTCGTGGGCTTCCGCGCCGACGGCGACCGCGTTGTGGGTAAGGCCGCTAAGAACCAGGCCGTCACCAACCCCAAGAACACCGTGTTCTCCATCAAGCGCTTCATGGGCCGCAAGTACTCCGAGTGCACCTCCGAGATCAAGACCGTGCCGTATGAGGTCAAGGAGGGCCAGGGTGGCCGTGCCGTCGTCGATATCGAGGGCAAGGACTACACCGCCGAGCAGGTGAGCGCCATGACGCTCGCCAAGATGAAGGCTGACGCCGAGAAGTATCTGGGCGAGACCGTCACCGACGCCGTCATCACCGTCCCGGCCTACTTCAACGACGCCCAGCGTCAGGCCACCAAGGACGCCGGTAAGATCGCCGGCCTCAACGTCAAGCGTATCGTCAACGAGCCGACTGCTGCTGCTCTTGCCTATGGCCTGGACAAGCAGGGCACCGACCAGCGCATCCTGGTCTTCGACCTGGGCGGCGGTACCTTCGACGTCTCCATCCTCGACCTCGCCGACGGCGTGTTTGAGGTTCTGTCCACCTCGGGCGACAACCACCTGGGCGGCGACGACTGGGATCAGCGCGTCATCGATTGGATGGCCGATAAGTTCCAGCAGGAGAACGGTGTCGACCTGCGTCAGGACCCCATGGCCCTGCAGCGTCTGAAGGAGGCCGCCGAGAACGCCAAGAAGGAGCTCTCCGCAGCCCAGCAGTCCACCATCAACCTGCCGTTCATCACCATGAACCAGTCTGGCCCGCTGCACCTCAACTACACGCTGACCCGCGCCGAGTTCGAGAAGATCACCCGTGACCTGCTCGAGCGCTGCAAGCAGCCTGTCACCAACGCCCTGCGCGATGCTAAGCTCAAGCTCTCCGATCTGACCGAGGTCATCCTCGTCGGCGGCTCCACTCGTATGCCCGCCGTCCAGGAGCTCGTCAAGACCATGACCGGCAAGCAGCCCAACATGTCCGTGAACCCCGACGAGGTCGTTGCCGACGGCGCTGCCGTCCAGGGCGGCGTGCTCACCGGCGACGTCGAGGGCATCCTGCTGCTCGACGTTACCCCGCTGTCGCTGGGTGTCGAGACCATGGGCGGCATCATGACCAAGATGATCGACCGCAACACCACGATCCCGACCTCCAAGACCGAGGTCTACTCCACCGCTGCCGACAACCAGACCAGCGTCGAGATCAACGTGCTCCAGGGCGAGCGCGAGCTTGCCCGCGACAACAAGTCGCTCGGTAAGTTCCAGCTGACCGGTATCCCGGCTGCCCGTCGCGGCGTGCCGCAGATCGAGGTCACCTTCGACATCGACGCCAACGGCATCGTCAAGGTCTCCGCTAAGGACAAGGGCACCGGCAAGGAGCAGCAGATCACCATCTCCGGCTCCACCGCCCTGTCCGACGACGAAGTCGATCGTATGGTCAAGGACGCCGAGGCTCATGCCGAGGAGGACAAGAAGCAGAAGGAAGAGGTCGAGGTCCGTAACCAGACCGATAGCCTGTGCTACTCCACCGAGCAGACCCTCAACGAGCTGGGCGACAAGGTTTCCGCCGACGTGAAGTCCAAGGCCGAGGCCGCTATCGCCGACGCCAAGAAGGCGCTCGAGGGCTCTGACGTCGAGGCTATCAAGGCCGCCGGCGAGTCCCTGCAGTCCGTGGCCTACGAGCTGGCCCAGGTTGTCTACGCCGACGCTCAGCAGCAGACCGACGGCGCCGCTGGTGCCCAGCCTGCCGACGATGACGTGGTCGACGCCGACTACGAGGTTGTGGACGACGAGGACAAGTAATCATGTCCGCCCGTAAAGCTCGCACGGAGGCGGCCGCCGCTGGCGCCGCCCCCGTTGACTCTGAGGAGAAGGACGTGAAGATTCCCGTAGAGGCCGTCGACGATACCGAGGCCAACGAGGCCGAGGCCGCCGAGGCTGCCGAGAACCAGGTAGAGGATTCTAACAAGGAGGCGACGATGACCGAGGACGAGATGGTGGAAGCCGCTATCCGCGCCGGTGAGGAAGCCGCCGACAACGACTTTAAGCTCAAGTTCGAGCAGGCCCAAAAGGAGCTTGCCGACGTGCGCAATGAGCTCGATGCTGCGGCAGAGGCTCAGAAGGCCGCCGAGGACAAGGCGAAGGACGCCACTGAGCGCACCGCCCGTTTGCAGGCCGACTGGGAGAACTTCCGTCGCCGCACCGCCAACGAGCGCATCGCCGAGCGCGAGCGCGCGACCGAGAAGCTTGTCACCGCGCTGTTGCCGGTGATTGACGATATCGAGCGCGCGATCGACCATGCCCGCAGTCAAGAGCTTTCCGACGACTTTAAGCAGTTCGTCGATGGCGTTGACGCGGTGCATGCCAAGTTGCTCGACGTGTTTGCGCACGAGGGTGTTGAGCCCATCGACCCCAAGGGCGAGGCGTTCGACCCGCTCGAGCATCAGGCCGTGGGTCGTGTGGAGGACGCATCGCAGTACGACGAGACCGTCAACGACGTGTACCAGAAGGGCTACCGCATGGCGGATCGCATCCTGCGCTCCGCGATGGTGACGGTGACTTACGGCGGCGAGAAGCGCCCCGCACCGGAGCCCGAAGCGGCGCCCGAGGATGCTGCGGCCGATACGGCCGAGAGCACCGAGGAGTAATTGAGAAGGGCCCCGGGGCAACACCCGGGGCCCTTTCTGGCCTAGTGCCATATGACAGCATGAGCCGCCGCCCGTTGGGCGGTGGATGAAACAGGAGAGGAGCTACGATGGCTGCAGGCAAAACCTTCTATGACATCCTGGGCGTATCCAAGAGCGCCTCCGACAAAGAGATCAAGAGCGCGTTTCGCAAGCTCGCGCAAAAATATCACCCCGATGCCGGCGGCGACGAGGCCAAGTTCAAGGAGATCAGCGAGGCCTACGAGACGCTTTCGGACGAGAAGAAGCGCAAAGAGTACGACCAGATGCTCATGTTTGGCGGCATGCCGGGCGCGGGCGGCGCGTATGGCGGCGGCTACGGTGCCGGCGCTGGTGCGAGCGGCTGGGGCGATATCTTCGACAGCATCTTTAGCGGCAACGGCGCCTGGGGCAGCGATTGGGGCTCGGGCTTTGCCGGGGCTGCGGGCGCTGCCGGTGCCGGCGCGGGTCGCAGCCGCGCTCGCAAGGGCGGCGACCTATCGCTGACCGTCGATGTGACGGCCGAGGACGCGTTTCACGGCGTGACGCACAAGGTCACCTATCGCATTCCCTCGACAGGCGAGCAGCAGACCATCACGGTCTCGGTGCCCGCGGGCGCGGTCGACGGCGGCAAGCTACGCTACAAGCGTCGCGGCGAGTATGGCGTTGCGGGTGGCGAGCGCGGCGACCTGGTCGTGACCACGCATGTGGAGGAGCACCCGCTGTTTAAGCGCAAAGGCGCCGACGTGACCATGGAGGTACCGGTCTCGGTCTACGAGGCGGCGCTCGGCTGCACGGTGGACGTGCCTACGCCCGGCGGTGCGACGGTCCGTTTGAAAGTGCCCGCGGGTACCCAGACGGGCAAGAAGTTCCGCTTTAAGGAGATGGGCGCGCCCGATGTTAAGCACCGTGGCCGCACAGGCGCGCTGCTCGTCGAGATTAAGGTGCAGGTTCCCACGAACCTGTCCGATGACGAGCGCGATGCCATGGCCAAGCTGCGCGAGGCCGACACGCGCGACTACCGCGAGAAGGTCAACCGTTACAAGGCGACGTACTAGTTTGGTTGTGGCGCCCGCGCCTGTCCACGGGCTTATGATGGACGATAACGAGACGGAAAGGGGTCAGGTAGCATGGCCGAGGACAATAGGAACAAACCGCTGTACATGATCAGCGTGGCGGCCGAGCTGACCGGCATGCACCCGCAGACTCTGCGCGTCTACGAGTCCAAAGGCTTGGTGAATCCCCAGCGCTCGGGCGGTAACACGCGTCTGTATTCGCGTGCCGATATCGAGCGCCTGGAGCTCATCAACCAACTGACCGACGAGGGCATCAACCTTGCCGGCGTGGTGCGCATCCTCGATATGAAGGAGCGTGCCGAGGAGCGCGAGCGCGAGAACGAAAAGCTCCGCGCCCACGTGCGCCAGCTCGAGGACGAACTGCACGAGTACAAGATGCAGAAGAAGATCACCGCCCTTGCCCCGCGCGACGGTTCGGTCAACCCCGAGCAAGTCATGCGCAAGCTGCTAGGTACGGGTAGCGACCTATAGCTCCGCCGACGCTGCCGGGCACTCATTGGGGACAGACTTAAATGAGTAGTAGTTCCGCCGTTCTACCGAACGGCGGACCAGTTGACGCTGCGCGCCGCCCAGAGCGACAATTTGTCATTCAAAGGGCAAGGCATGACCAGAAGGTCTATGCCTTGCCCTTTTCATGCCAACTTGTTCGCTCTGGACGTCGCTCGCTGTCCGTCCTCTACCTGCGGCGCTGCCTTGCTCCGGATGCGGTAGGGTAGTCATTGGGGACGTTCTTAAATGACTAGTCGCAAGGGACACTCTTGCACCAAATCTGCCGGCCTATACCGGGCTCGTCCTATGCTTTACTGAGATAAAGTGAACGTGCAGATTCGTAACCCACTCGCAACCGTTCTATGGCACGATATTGAACGAATGTATGCTATGCGCCCAAATCGTTTTGGGCAGAGTGGGAGACAGTATGGTCAAGCTGTACGAGGACGGCATCTACCTGCGCGGCGGCAGCGAGGTTGTGCCTGCGGCCGAGGCTGCCGAGCGCGGTATTACGCAGACGCCCGAGGATGCCAAGCGCGGCACCATCGCGTATTCGATCCTCCAGGCACACAATACGTCCGGAGATCCCGAGGCACTCAAGATTCGCTTCGACGCCATGGCGAGCCACGACATCACCTTTGTCGGCATCATCCAGACGGCGCGCGCCTCGGGCATGGAGCAGTTCCCGCTGCCTTACGTGCTCACCAACTGCCATAATTCGCTGTGCGCCGTGGGCGGCACCATCAACGAGGACGACCACGTCTTTGGCCTCTCGGCCGCCAAGAAGTACGGTGGCATCTTCGTTCCGCCGCATATCGCCGTTATCCACTCCTTTATGCGTGAGAACTTCGCGGGCTGCGGCAAGATGATCCTGGGTTCCGACTCGCACACCCGCTATGGCGCTCTGGGCACTATGGCCGTGGGCGAGGGCGGCGGCGAGCTGGCAAAGCAACTGCTGCGCGACACCTACGACGTCGCCTATCCCGGCGTCGTCGCCATCTACCTCACGGGTGCCCCGCGCCCCGGCGTCGGCCCGCACGATGTGGCGCTCGCCATCATCCGCGCTGTCTTTGCCAAGGGCTACGTCAAGAACAAGGTCATGGAGTTTGTGGGCCCCGGCATCGCGAGCATGACGACCGACTACCGCAACGGCGTCGACGTCATGACCACCGAGACCACCTGTCTGTCGAGCATCTGGGCCACCGACGAGGACACGCACGCATTCCTGGCCATGCACGGCCGCGGCGACGACTACCGCGAGCTCAAGCCTGCCGATGTTGCCTACTACGACGGCTGCGTCGAGGTCGATCTGTCGAGCATCAAGCCCATGATTGCGCTGCCGTTCCATCCTTCCAACGGCTTTGAGATTGACGAGCTCAACGAGAACCTCGAGGACATCCTTCACGAGGTGGAGCTCGAGGCCGCTAAGATCGGCGAGGGCAAGACGCACTTTAGCCTGCTCGACAAGATCGTCGACGGCAAGCTGCACGTGCAGCAGGGCGTTATCGCCGGCTGCTCGGGCGGCAACTACGACTCCGTGGTCCAGGCTGCCCGCGTGCTCAAGGGCGCCAACACCGGCTGCGGCGAGTTCTCGCTGTCGGTCTATCCCACGAGCCAGCCCGTGGCGCTCGAACTTACACGCCGCGGCTACATCTACGACCTCATGGAGGCCGGCGCAATCGTGCGCACGGCATTCTGCGGCCCGTGCTTCGGCGCCGGCGACACGCCCGCCAACAACGGCCTTTCGATCCGTCACACCACGCGCAACTTCCCCAACCGCGAGGGTTCCAAGCCGGGTAATGGCCAGCTGAGCGCCGTGGCCCTGATGGACGCCCGCTCCATTGCGGCAACGGCTGCCAACGGCGGCGTCCTGACGCCGGCGACCGACCTGCCCGAGGACACTTGGGACGAGGCCTGCGAGTACACCTTTGACGACGCGCCGTACAAGAAGCGCGTGTACTGGGGCTTTGGCAAGGCGGAGCCTGCCGACGAGCTGGTCGAAGGCCCCAACATCAAGCCGTGGCCCGCGATGGAGCCGCTCGGCGACGACATCCTGCTCAAGGTTTGCTCCAAGATCATGGACCCGGTCACCACGACCGACGAGCTCATTCCCTCGGGCGAGACGAGCTCCTTCCGCTCCAACCCGCTGGGCCTGGCTGAGTTTACGCTGAGCCGCCGCGACCCGGCCTACGTGGGTCGCTCCAAGGAGGTCGACGCTGTGGAGAAGCGTCGCGTTGCCGGCGAGTCCGCGGGCGACCTGGCGGCGTTCGATGCCGAGCTTGCCGGTGTGTTTGAGGCGCTGGCCGGCGCGGGTGTCGCGGCCGATGCCAAGGCGACCGAGTTCGGTTCCATGATTTACGCCAAGAAGCCTGGCGACGGCAGCGCCCGCGAGCAGGCCGCGAGCTGCCAGCGCGTAATTGGCGGCCTGGCCAACATCGTCCACGAGTACGCCACCAAGCGCTATCGCTCCAACGTGATGAACTGGGGCATGGTGCCCTTCCAGATGGAGGCCGAGCCCAACTTTGAGGTGGGCGATTACGTCTTTGTGCCGGGTATCCGTGCCGCGCTCGATGGCGACCTGAAGGACATCGCCGCCTACGTGGTGCGCGCCGATGGTGCGGTCGAGCAGATTGAGCTCTACATTGCCGATATGACGGCAGAGGAGCGTGCCATCGTCAAGGCCGGCTGCCTGATCAACTACAACAAGTTCAAGGCCGCTGCCGAGTAGCGCACTTAATTGTCCGCCCGGGGCTTACCCTTTCCCGCCCGCTCACGCGCTTCACGAGGGCCGCGTTCGGGAAAGGGTAAGCCCCGGGCTACATTTCTGCGTTCTCGTTGGGTCTTGAGGGACGCTAATAAATAGACTTGCTTGATGCCGCCTCTTTTTATTGGGGCGGCTTCTTTTTGGACCACCACAAAGGTGCCTGTCCGGCGGGTTCTTATTTCGATGGGGTCCAGGTTATCTCATCGTCAAATAGCCAAGTGCGTGCTGAGCCGCTGTCGCGCGCTGTCTGCGGATCGGGCTCGCAGGTTTGTTCGTAGGCATCCTCGGTACACCGATCCATAAAATCGACGACTGCCGTCTGGTCGCCTTCCATGACGTAGATCACGTTGCCATCCGAGATATAGACTCCCGGCCCTTCGTTGTCCACGTAGCCGGGGTCGTATGAGACGTTGCACAGTCTGCTCCCGTTTGCCGCATCGAGTTCAAGGGTCGAATAATACCCGCCATTCATTTGGCTGTTCTTGGCTCGATATATTACGGCGCCGTACCACCGCTTAAACGTCTTGCCTTTGAGCAGCTTGGCTGCCTTACCGATAAGCTGCTCATCTTGGGTATAGCGCGTGGCCCCAAGTTCGATTCGGGGATAGTTGCTGACCCCAAGCGCTGCGGGCGTACCGTCAAAATCGACGGTGATCGAATCGGGTTTGACGATATCGGTGAGGATTTCGATGGGATAGCTTACGGTCTCAATCGCTGCCTGCGTTGCAGAGGCGGGGAGAAATGCGAGATAGATAATTCCTACGCCGACTGCGGTAATCGCAAACGCTAAGACGAGCAGGCCGATATAGGTGGAGCGTTTCACGGTGGGAACCTCGCAAACAGTATGCATTCATTAAGATAAGTGATACCAGCTTACGACAATATTCAAAAGAAAGCGACCGCCCGGAATGAGGGGGCTGAAAGGCCCCATTGGGCTTCGATTCGATCTCTAATAGGAATATTTGCCTCCCCTCATTCTGGGCGAGGGGTCAAAAATTGAGTTCACGAGTTTTGCGCAATACTATTCTCACTAAACCCGCTATTTTCACTATAAGCACTATAAAAACGACGGGGACGATGACGAGAGTATTGTGGCGTACGATAACCAAGCCGTTTAAGCCGGGACCCTTGTCTTGAATCTCCATCTATATCTGCGCGAACGGGCTATCGGTGGCTCTCGATTTCGTCGCTGTGTTCTCGTTGGATCTTGTGGGACGCTAAAAATAGACTGGGACCACCACAAAGGGGACAGGCACCTTTGTGGTGGTTCCGTTTGTCTCGATCTGTAACATCTGGGCTGTTGGAAGTAAGCCTGCTGTTACAGATTTAGATTTTCAGATGAGCCTTCGTGGCTTGTCTCGATCTGTAACAGTTAGACCCTAATTTGCCGAGTAGATGTTACAGATTGAGACAAACGGTTGCCGCTGGTCATTTCATCTCGATCTGTAACATCTAGGATCAAAAATGGCTGCTAGATGTTATAGATCGAGATGGTAGTGCGCCTGGGCAGCGACGGGCTGACATCTCAGTACCCTATCCATCAATCACTCAGAAAATCTTATATATAGAGACTTAGATTTATGTATATAATCGCGCAAAGCTGGCAACAATACTTCTCGAACAACGTGAAGCCGCCCCGTAGGGCGGCCGCCCCAAGAGAGGTGATTCCATGAGAATCGATAAGCTAGCAATGACGTCGCGCGAGGCGTTGCAGACCGCCATGAGCACGGCTGCTGACGCGCAGGCCGGCGCGGTGGAGCCGATTCACCTGCTGTCCGCCCTGCTCGGTGCCGGCGAGCGCAATATCTCCGTGATCATCGAGCGTATCGGCGCCGACCCGGCCCAGCTCGCACGCTCCACGCAGGATGCCATCGACCGCGCGCCCAAGGTTTCGGGCGAGGGTCAGCAGATGGGCCTGTCTAACGAGCTCGTCCGCGTCATCGAGAAGGCCGAGAAGAAGGCCACCAAGATGGGCGACAGCTTTGTGGTGACCGAGCATCTGCTGATGGCGCTTGCCGAGGACAAGGGCGAGGCGGGCCGCGTTCTGCGCGACGCAGGCGTTACCAAGGAGCGCATCGAGCAAGTCTACGAGGAGCTGCGCGGCGATGACCGCGTGACGTCTGCCGAGGACAAGACGCAGTTTGAGGCGCTGGAGCAGTACGGTCGCAACATCTGCGACCTCGCCCGCGCCGGCAAGCTCGACCCGGTCATCGGCCGTACTGACGAGATCCGCCGTACCATCCAGGTCCTGTCCCGCCGCACCAAGAACAACCCCGTGCTCATCGGCGAGCCGGGCGTCGGCAAGACGGCCATCGTCGAGGGCATCGCCCAGCGTATCGTGGCCGGCGACGTGCCGAGCACCCTGCGCGACCGCGACCTCATCGAGCTCGACATGAGCGCGCTGGTCGCCGGCGCCAAGTACCGCGGCGAGTTCGAGGACCGCTTGAAGGCCGTGCTCAAGGAGGTACAGAAGTCCGAAGGTAAGGTCATCCTGTTCATCGATGAGCTCCACACCATCGTGGGCGCGGGTGCCACCGAGGGCTCCATGGACGCCGGCAACATCCTGAAGCCGGCGCTTGCCCGTGGCGACTTGCACGCGATCGGCGCGACCACGCTCGACGAATACCGCAAGTACATCGAGAAGGACGCGGCGCTCGCCCGTCGTTTCCAGACCGTTATGGTCTCCGAGCCCACCGTCGAGGACACCATCTCGATCCTGCGCGGCCTCAAGGAGAAGTACGAGATCTTCCACGGCGTCCACATTACCGATAGCGCGCTCGTGGCCGCCGCCGACCTCTCCGATCGCTACATCGCCGACCGTTTCCTGCCCGACAAGGCCATCGACCTGGTCGATGAGGCGGCAAGCCGTCTGCGCATGGAGCTCGACAGCATGCCGGTCGAGATCGACGCCACCACGCGTCAACTCACCCAGCTGCAGATCGAGGAGCAGGCACTCATGAAGGAGACCGACGACGCCTCCAAGGAGCGTCTGGAGGCCCTGCGCCAGGAGATTGCCGAGGTCCAGGAAAAGCTCAATGTGCAAAAGGCCGGCTGGCTCAACCAAAAGAACGCCATCGACCACGTGCAGGAGCTCAAGGGGCAGCTCGACGAGGCCAAGAGCGAAGAGGAGCGCGCGACGCGCAACGGCGACCTGGGCCGTGCGTCCGAGCTGCGCTTCTCCGTGATTCCGGGCCTGCAGCAGCAGATTCAGGAGTCCGAGGCTGCACTCGAGGCGCAAAAGCAGCAGGATGGCGAGGGCCTCAACGAACAGGTGACCTCCGATGAGATCGCCGAGGTCGTGAGCGCCTGGACCGGCGTGCCCGTGTCCAAGATGATGCAGGGCGAGCTCGACAAGCTCAAGGGCCTGGAGGGCGAGCTGCATAAGCGCGTCATCGGTCAGGATGAGGCGGTCTCCGCTGTGGCCGCGGCCGTGCGCCGCAGCCGTGCGGGCCTCTCCGATCCGGACAAGCCCATCGGCAGCTTCTTCTTCCTGGGTCCCACCGGCGTGGGCAAGACCGAGCTCGCCAAGGCGCTGGCCGAGTGCCTGTTCGATGACGAGCGCGCGCTCGTGCGTATCGACATGTCCGAGTATATGGAGAAGTTCAGCGTCCAGCGTCTGATCGGTGCGCCTCCGGGATACGTGGGCTACGACGAGGGCGGCCAGCTCACCGAGGCCGTGCGCCGTCGTCCGTACTCCGTAATCTTGCTCGACGAGATGGAGAAGGCTCATCCGGATGTCTTCAACGTGCTGTTGCAGGTGCTTGATGACGGCCGTCTGACCGATGGCCAGGGTCGCCAGGTGTCCTTCAAGAACACGATTATCATCATGACGTCCAACGTGGGCTCCAAGGCCATCGCCGAGCTTTCCGGCAAGGACGAGGAGGAGATGCGCCATCAGGTCGACGCCGCCATGTCTCAGACCTTCCGCCCCGAGTTCCTCAACCGTATCGACGATATCGTGGTGTTCCATCCGCTCGGCATGGCGCAAATCGAAAAGATCGTCGACATCCAGCTTGCCGACGTTCGCGCACGCCTGGCCAAGGAGCGCATGACGCTTGCCATCACCCCGGCGGCCAAGCAGATGCTCGCCGTGGGTGGCCTGGACCCCGTGTTCGGTGCCCGTCCGCTCAAGCGCCTGGTCCAGCGCGAGGTCGTGGACGCCATCGCCGCCGCCATCATCGACGGCACGGTGCGCGAGGGCGATCAGGTGACGGTCGATGCCGACAAGGACGGCGGCTTTACCGTCGTGTGCGACAACACGCCGGCGGCCACCTACGAGGTCCCCGACGCCGAGTAGATTTATGGGACATGCCTTAAAATCTGCCAGCCGTCTCTAAACGCCAAGGGCGGCGGATCCAATGGGGTCCGCCGCCCTTTTTCGTGCGACAATCGATGATGTTGAACACGATTGCACGGCAAGGAGATATGCAGATGATAGACAAGAACAAGACGAACACGTCGACGACCGATGCCGCACCCAAGCCTGCGCCTAAGCCGGCACCCAAGCCGCGCGATCCCTACATCCGCGCCGAGAACGAGGACGACGACGGCTACGATCCCTATAGCGATCGTCGCCCCGAGCGCGAGCCCCTCTTCGAAGCCGACCCCTGGCGTTAAGTAGCTCATTTGGGACGGGGCTTTTTAGCTACTTTGTTTTCGGCTAGAGGCGTTCATGCCTGCCCCCCTCGGCCGCTCGATATCCTCCGGGAGGGGCCACTAATAGAAAACTTGCTTATCCATTAATCAAGATACGCATAATCTTGCTCTCCTGCTAATCAAGAATCGTTATAATCTTGATTAGCATGAGAGCAAGATTGGAGAATTATGGCATTCAACGACTTGGTGGCTCAAAAAATAAAGGACTTTGAGCAACAGGGGATTCCGCAGGTCTTTGAGCGAGACCTTGATCTGGGAAACCCACAGGAGCCAAAGCGCGACAACATCGTAAATGTGGTTGTGGGGGCCCGCCGTTGTGGAAAGACGTATCGCCTGTATCAGGAGATGCGGCGGCTTCAGGGCCAAGGCGTCGAGCTTGACCGGATGCTATATTTCAATTTTGAGGATGAGCGCTTGCGTCCGTATGAGCCATCGCTACTAGCGGACGTGCTCGATACATTCTATGCACTATATCCTGCTGCTCGAGGCGAGGGCGCCTACCTTTTCTTTGACGAGATCCAGGAAATACCCGAATGGGGTGCGTTTCTGCGGCGTGTAGTCGATACGGAGAAAGCGACCGTCTATGTGACGGGATCTTCTTCTAAGATGCTGTCCTCAGAACTTAAGAGCGAGTTCAGGGGTCGTTCTCTTATACGAGAGCTTTTTCCGTTGAGTTTTTCGGAATACGTTCGATATAAGACGGGGAGCGTTTTCGAGCCAGATGCGACCTTTTCCCCAAGCGATGCAGCGCTGCTTCGACATCATCTGATCGGATATCTTGAACGAGGGGGATTCATCGCGACGCTTGAGCAGACGCCCGCAGACGCGATTCAGCTGCTACAGGAATATGCTTCGCGAACGGTCGCTATGGACGTCGTTGAGCGTTACGACGTCAAGAACCCTCGCCTGGCATCGCTGTTCCTAACGCGGTGTATGGCATCTTCGGGACGAGAGCTGTCGGTGAACAAAGTGTACAACGAGTTCAAGAGCAGGCAGATACCCGTCAGTCGTAATTCGCTCAGCGACTTACTTGAGTATTATGAGGATGCCTACCTGCTGTTCTCCGTGCCGGAGTTCACGCGTTCACTGGCAAATAACATGCGGTCTGCGTCTAAGGTCTACGCTGTCGATCCCGCGATGTTTGGAGCATTCTCTCCCGCATCGGCATTGGACCAGGGCCAGAGGCTCGAGACCGCAGTGTTCAACGCGCTAAGAAGAAGGACCCCCGCCGTGCGGCCCGGTTCGGTTTGCCGCCTGCTGATTAAAGATAAGAATAAAAGCCATGAGGTGGACTTTGTGGCTGGGGATGCACTGCTCATGCAGGCTTACGGCCTGATTCAGGTAAGTGTGGATATGACAAGCGAGAAAACGCGCGAGCGCGAAATCGCCGCGCTCGATGCCGCGATGGCCCAGTTTGATCTTGGCGAGTCGGCAATCGTTACCATGGATGAGCAGGCCGATATTCCATGCAAACACGGCGTGGTACATGCTGTGCCCGCATGGAAGTGGCTCCTTTCCTAATCGTCTATGGATTTGCGAGGCCAGGACCTCCTGGCCCCTTCATCACGGTTGGGGAGCACCATGATGCGCCCGGCTAGTCCTGGGCCTTGATGCTCGGCAGGAGAATCTGGGCGAGGTAGTCGGTCTCGAGTTTGGTCGCGGCGTCGGCCTTGCCGTCTTTGCCGACCAGTACGTTCTTGATCTGGCTATAGGTGTAGCGGTTGCCGGTCGTGAGCTCGACAAGCTCAATGGCCGAGTCCATGGGGTAGGTCGACACGGGATTCTGCGTCCGTCCGTTGATGGTCTGGGGCACCACGTACGGATAGACGGGGCCGCTGGCGTAGACGGTATAACCGTTGCCTAGATTGGCCGCACCCAAAACCGTATCGCCCTCATCGGGCGTAAAGCTCTCGCCCTCGCGCACCGCGACGAGCGTCACAATCGGCGTATCGCTGTCGCCGGCAAGATAGATGCATAGCGTGCTGCCATTTTGCCAAGTCTCGACCTTGCCGTACCACTCGACGGGGATATCGAGCTGGTAGAGGTCGGTTGCCTTGTGGCGAGCGTCAGCATCGCGGGCTGCCTGTGCCTTTTGCGCGCTCACGGCATTGACGGCGGCGTCGCGCCGCGCGGTTGCCGCCTGCTGGAGCACCTTGGCGGTGGCGGCGGAGCTCGCGCCTCCCTCCTCGGCATATTTGGCGGCGGCATCGATCTGGTCGTCGGTTACCGTGTCGGCCGAAGGCACCTTGAGCTTAAAGGCGGCCTGGCTGCTTAGGTCCTGTCCGTCGCTCTTGATCGTGACCTGCGCCTTGGTGGTCGGCACGGTATAGACGGTGCCGTCGGACGCGATGGGGGAGGCAGCGATGGAGAGCGTGTAGTCACCGGGTAGCAGTTTGATGCCACGGCCGTGCTCGTCAACATAGAGTGTTTCGCTCACGGAGGATCCGTCAGAATCCTGGCCACTCACTTGTACGGGAATCTTGGAGCCGGCGGAACAGTCGAGGCCCGCGGCATGCACGCCAATCTGCACCGACATCATCGTGTGGGCATTGGCGGCGACAGCGGCAGCCTGCTCTTGCTGATATCCGTTCCAGGCAGCATAGCCTGCACCGCCGGCGACGAGCGCGACGGCCACGACACCGGCGACCATCAGATTGCGGCGCTTGGGCGACATCTTGCGATGGCGGACCTCGGCTTCGTGTGCCGAGGGAACGGACGGCAGGGGAATATCGCCCATGGCGATGGTCTCATCCACGGCTGGTGCGGAACCCAGGCCAGGAAGCTCGCGAGTCAGCGAATCTTCGGCCGGTAAGCTGTCGAGCAAGACGGTTTCCTCGCCCGTGTCGGATTCGGGCTGGTCGTCGGCCTCGCTATCGTCCTCTTCGGCTTCGTCAGGAGCGTCTTTGGCGTCGCCGCCTTCGTCCTCAGTGTCTTCGTGCACCTCGTCTTGCGCGTCGACGACCGAATCGCTAAACGAGAGCTCGTCTAGCGCGATCCGGTCAAGGCTCTCCAGGGCTTCGGCACATGCTTCCGCATCCTGGGCCGCATCCTCGCGGCCATACGTCTCATCGCTCATATATCCCCCAATGCAATATCGGCTCAACACTGTACCCAAAAATGGAGCCATATAAAGCGCATACGAAATATAAGATCCGATTTAACCTGAGCGCATCGTTCGGCCGCATCCTCGCGGCAGCAAAAGGCCCCCGGAACGCGGACGAATCACATTCCGGGGGCTCTGCAATGCGTTGAGTTGCGCGGAGCCGGCTATGCTGCTTCACATTCAAGCGGCGTTTGCGCCGGGCATGTTACTCGGCGTGCGCGTAATCAACCTTGGCGCGGCGAGCGGTAGCCTTCTCCCAATCGCTGGTGCCCTCAAAGACGTCCTGCTTGTAGGGATTGCGGCCGAGCTTCTTGGCGCGGTAGGCGATGTAGATGATCGCGGCGACGTTGGCGACCAGTGCGGCGATCGAGACCGCGGTAGCGGCGCCGGGGTCGAGCGTGGAGTGGGTCACAAAGATGGACTCCTCCTGGAAGTACGGGAACACCTGGG
The DNA here is from genome assembly GCF_003469285.1 of Collinsella sp. AM31-2AC. Taxonomy (NCBI): domain Bacteria; kingdom Bacillati; phylum Actinomycetota; class Coriobacteriia; order Coriobacteriales; family Coriobacteriaceae; genus Collinsella; species Collinsella sp. AM31-2AC. The sequence continues at coordinate 192,876 of NZ_QSJB01000001.1, read as the reverse complement.
CAAACATGCACCAAATAGCAAGCGTAAAGGCGCGGTTCTGGATCCAGCCGCCCTTGTTCCAGATAAAGGCGGCGACGGTGGGCGCCAGCAGCAGCGCAAAGCCGCAGAACCAGGAGTGGGTGGGCAGGCAGTTGTAGGTGTAGCAGAAGTTCCAGATATCGTAGGCGATGATGTAGACCCAGGTCATGTCGGGCCACAGCATGTCGGTCTTGTCCTCGGAGGCGTAGACGCTCCACCAACCGGTCATGCAGAAGATGTTGATGATACCGGCGATGCCGTTGAACACGTTGTTCCAGCCGGCCAGCTGCGTAGCACCTTCGGAGGTGACCCAGGTGGACTCGCCCAGGACAAAGAAGTGATAGGCGCTCTCGAAGTCGGACACGACGGCGATCATGATGTTGATGGCGACGATCACAAACGGCCACGCGCGGAACCAATGCGCCTTGCCGATCTTGCCCCACTGGTACTTAATGGCAATGAAGCCCCAGCAACCGGCCAGCGCCGCGTACACCTTGGCGTAGTGGAACCAGCTGTTCTGGTACACATGGGTGGGGTTGGTGAGCGCCCACTCGGCACCTTGCGAGACGCCGATGGCGATGGCGACGCAGTAGATGGTCATGGCCAGCGGAGCCACGCCAAAGATGATGGCCGCGCCCAGCTTGGTGCGGCGGCCGACCTCGTTGAGCACGATCAGGCCAATAAAGACCATGGCCCAGCCGGCCCAGTGGATAAGGGTATCGCTACCCCAAACATCGAGCAGCATGCTGCTCTCCTTTCACACGCCCGCGGCCCCTCTTCCGATCGCGGGCAGTTTGGCCAAATGTCGTCAGTTCTGGGGCTTGCGCTCCGGATACTTGGCGGTATAGCCCTCGATGTGGAGTGTCGAGGCGATGATTTCCTTGACCGTCTCGTCGGGCACATCGGGGTGCGTGCGGATATACATCAACAGTCCCATGATGAGGGTGTAGAACGTCTCGTAGACATGGTCGATGCGCAGCTCATGATGGGCGACAAAATCCACCACGGTGGTGTCGCAGATGTACTGAGCCACGCGCTGAACCACGTTGTGCAAAAAGCCGCCGTAGAGCGCGCCACTGCTTGAGGTGAGCGTACTCGGCAGTTCGTGGCCGCTGGCGACCAGACGCTTAAAGAGCGGGGCGACGGTGTCGAGCGCGCCCTCGATATCGCCGACGGTGCGGCCGGCGTTCCACTGCTCGAGCTCGGAGATGAAGCCGTCGATCGCCTCGTCCATAACAGCGGTGACGGCGGCGTCCATATCGGCAAAGTAGTGGTAGAACAATGAACGCGTGCAGCCGGCTCGCTTGGTCACGGCCGATACCGATAGGTGGGACACGCCCAGCTCGGAGCTTACGGTGCGCACGGCATCGAGGATCTCGCGACGGCGTTCGTCGCCCGTCAGGCGCTTTGCCGCACTATCGGATGCGGGGACGGCATCGACCACAGAGGTATCTGCTGTTTTGCCGCCCATGTTTTGCCGCCTTCCATCCTCTTTTGCCTGACCGTTCGCCTAACAGTCTTGAATATTGTTGACGGTTCGTCAATACTATTTTTGACACAATGTCAACTAATGGCGGGTGAACGGCATGGGGGCATGTCCGGCCTGCAAAAAAAGAGGGGCGCTGCGGCCTCGTCGGGCTGCGGCAAGAGAAGGGACAACCATGATTCTCAACGGACCGGGAATTAGCTACACCGAGCCTGACATCGGTTCGGAGTTCGTGCCGCCGCTGCCGGAGCATCCGCGCGAGGCAATCGTCAAGCTGTGCGAGCACTGCACCAACCGTCTGCTGCATCGCGACGAGCTGCTGGGCTACGAGTACTGGTCGTTTGCCGAGGCCGCAACCGACGAGCAGGCCGAAGTGCTCTGCAAGATGAAGATGCGCCGTCCCTATACGCTGCCCGAGATGGTCAAGCTCACCGGCATGCCCGAGGCCGATATCGAGAAGATGCTCGACGACATGAGCTACACGGGTCTGCTCGAGTACAACTGGGAAAACCCCGAGCGCGCCAAGCAGTGGGTGCTGCCCATGCTGGTGCCGGGTTCCGCCGAGTTCCTCAACATGCGCGTGAGCCAGCTCGAGGAGCACCCGGTCTATGCCAAGTTCTTTGAACAGGCATCCAAGGGCCCGCTGTCCCGCGCCACGCCGATGGTGCCGCCCGGAGGCGCCGGTATCGGCATGCACGTCATTCCGGTCGAGAAGGCCATTGACGCCGCGAGCACCTCGGTGCCTATTGAGCATATCGAGCACTGGCTCGACAAATACGAGGGTAAGTATGCCGCCAGCACCTGCAGCTGCCGCGTGAGCCGTCGCGTGATGGGTGAGGGCTGCGCCGACGACCCGGCCGATTGGTGCATCGCCGTGGGCGATATGGCCGACTACGTGGTCGAGACCGACCGCGGTCATTACGTGACCCGCGACGAGGTTTACGACATCTTGCACCAGGCCGAGGACAACGGCTTTGTACACCAGATCACCAACATTGACGGCGAGAACAAGATCTTCGCCATCTGCAACTGCAACGTCAACGTGTGCTACGCCCTGCGCACCTCGCAGCTGTTCAACACGCCCAACCTGTCGCGCTCGGCCTATGTCGCCAAGGTCGAGAAGGACAAGTGCGTGGCCTGCGGTCGCTGCGTTGAGGTGTGTCCGGCCGGCGCCGTCAAGCTGGGCCAGAAGCTCTGCAGCAAAAAGGCCGGCGGACAGGTGCCTGAGTATCCGCGCCAGGAGCTGCCCGATGCCACCAAGTGGGACCACACCAAGTGGTCGCCTAACTACCGCAACGACAACCGCATCGAGACGCATGAGTCCGGCACCGCTCCCTGCAAGACGGCCTGCCCCGCGCACGTTGCCGTTCAGGGCTATCTGAAGCTCGCGGCGCAGGGCCGCTATGACGAGGCACTGGCGCTCATTAAGCGCGAGAACCCGCTGCCCGCTATCTGCGGCCGTGTGTGCAACCGCCGCTGCGAGGATGCCTGTACCCGTGGTCGCGTGGACGAGGCCGTGCCCATCGACGAGGTCAAGAAGTTTATCGCCCAGCGCGATCTGGACGCTGCGACCCGCTACGTCCCGCCCGTGGTGACGCCGACGCGCGCTGGCGGCTTCGACCAGAAGATTGCCATCATCGGTGCCGGCCCGGCCGGTCTGTCCTGCGCTTTTTATCTTGCCGAGAAGGGCTACAAGCCCGTCGTGTTCGAGAAAAACGAGCGCCCGGGTGGCATGCTCACCTATGGCATTCCTAGCTTTAAGCTGCAGAAGGACGTTATCGAGGCCGAGGTCGAGATCATTCGCCTGATGGGTGCCGAGTTCCGCTATGGCGTGGAAGTCGGTCGTGATGTGACGCTCGACGAGCTGCGCGAGCAGGGCTTTAAGGCCTTTTATGTTGCCATCGGCTGCCAGGGTGGCCGCCTTGCCGGTATTCCGGGCGAGGACGCCGAGGGTGTGACCGTGGCCGTCGACTTTTTGCGCGAGGTCAACAGCGGCAAGATTGACGCGCTGCCCGGCCGCACCATCGTGGTGGGCGGCGGCAACGTGGCCATCGACGTTGCCCGCAACGCCTGCCGTCTGGGTTCCGAGCACGTTGAGATGTTTTGCCTGGAGAGCGAGGCACAGATGCCCGCCAGCGAGGAAGAGCGTCGCGAGGCCATCGAGGACGGCGCGCACATCAGCTGCGGTTGGGGCCCCAAGGAGGTCCACCTGGACGAGGCCGGTCGTGTGTGCGGTATCACCTTCAAGCGCTGCACGCGTGTCTTTGACGACGAAGGCCGTTTTGCGCCCGAGTACGACGAGAACGATCTACGCCGTGTCGATGCTTACCGTGTCGTCATGTCCATCGGCCAGTCCATCGTGTGGGGCGACCTGCTGGCTGGCTCCAAGGTGGAGCTTGGCCGTGGTCAGGGTGCCCTTGCCGATCCCCAGACCTACCAGACCGCCGAGCCCGACATCTTTGTGGGCGGCGACGTCTATACCGGTCCGAGCTTTGCCATCGATGCCATCGCCGCCGGTCACGAGGCTGCGGTGTCCATCCACCGCTTTGTGCAGCCGGGCTCCACGCTCACCATCGGCCGCAACCAGCGCCGCTACACCGCGCTCGACCGCGACGATGTCGTGATCGAGAGCTATGACAACGCGAGCCGCGAGGTTGCCCACATGGACCGCGAGCGCGAGAAGGCCGCGCCCTTCAGCGAGTACGTCGAGACCTTTACCGAAGAGCAGGTGCGCGCCGAGACCGCCCGTTGCCTTGGCTGCGGTGCCTCAATCGTCGACCCCAACAAGTGCATCGGCTGCGGCCTGTGCACCACCAAGTGCGCGTTTGACGCTATCCACCTGGATCGCGACCGCCCCGAGTGCTCCACGATGGTCAAGTACGAGCAAAAGCTGCCGAGCCTGGGCAAGTACGCACTCAAGCGCGCGATCAAGATCAAGTTCGGCAAGAAGTAAGAGACCTAACAAGTAAGTGAACGGCGCAGAGGGCGGTTGGACAGCGAGCGGGTCCCAGGCGTGGCGAGGTGCCTTGAAAGAGGAGGGCATAGGGCTTTTGCCCATGCCCGACGATTGAAAGGCAGATCGCCCGTCTGGGGCTCGCGCAGCGTCAAGCCGACCGCCGTTCGGTAGAACGGCGGAGGAAAAAGTGCATGAATTAGGAATCGTGTATCACATCATTCGCGATGTCGAGAACGTGGCGCGCGCCAATGGCGTGCGCCACGTTTCGAGCGTGACGTTGCTGCTGGGCGAGGTCTCGGGCGTCGTTCCCGATCTACTACTCGACGCTTGGCACTGGGCGGCAGATAAAAAGCCTATCGCGCAGGGCGCGGAGCTTATCGTGGAGCCCGTCGAGGCCGTGACGCATTGCGAGGCGTGCGGCCGCGACTATGCGACAGTCGAGCACGGCAAGACCTGCCCCCATTGCGGTAGCGGCGATACCTATCTGCTCCAGGGCCAAGAGGTCATGATCAAGCAGATCGAGACCCCCGACGAGGACCCGACAGACGCTGCCCCCGACGGCCTATCCGATGCCCCCGATGCCGTCGACGCCGCCAACCCCCTCCACATCGCCTAACTTAGTCGTTGGGGACGTTCTTAAACGACTAGTCATTAAAGAACGTCCCTAACGACTACTTTGCTAGATCATATTTCTTACCATTAGTCAAGCACCATCTGTTTAAACGAAATAGCCTCAACGCGAGCACATTTGTGTCTGTTTAAAACCGGCAATAATGAACAGCGTGCTCAATTCGGTCATGTAAATAGATCAGCTATCAATCCTCAGCAGCAAATCAGCCAAAATACTGGAATGTAATCAGCTTGTAACAAAACAAGACGTTTAAACAAATAATGCTACCTTTTGCAGTTTTTCAAACAATTCTGCTGTATTTGCAGCTATACTCCATAACTGTCGTGTAGGAAATACGTAGACAAAAAGGAGGTTATGTGATGGTAAGTATTGTTCTTGCTAGCCATGGTGACTTGGCGGCTGGAATCAAGCAGACGGGCTCGATGGTCTTTGGCGATCAGCCGTCTGTTGCCGTGGTCTCGCTCGAGCCGAGCATGGGCCCCGACGACTTCCGTGCCAAGGTCGAGGAAGCAATCGCTTCCTTCGAGGACCAGGAGCAGGTGCTCTTCCTCGTTGATCTGTGGGGCGGCACGCCGTTCAACCAGATCAGCGGGCTCATCGAGGGCCACGATTCCTGGGCTATCGTCACCGGTGTCAACCTGCCTATGCTCATCGAGGCATATTCGCAGCGCTTTGACGCAAAGAACACTGCACATGCGATCGCAAAACATCTCGTGACTGAGGCTAAGGCTGGCGTGCGCGTCAAGCCCGAGTCTCTGGAGCCCGAGGAGAAGAAGCCGGCTGCGGCCGCCGCTGCTCCTGCGGGTGCCATTCCTCCGGGAACGGTGATCGGCGACGGGCACATCAAGATCGCCCACGTCCGTATCGACACGCGCCTGCTGCATGGTCAGGTGGCCACCACGTGGACCAAGCAGATCAACCCCAACCGCATCATCGTGGTCTCCGACGGCGTTGCTCACGACGAGCTCCGCAAGACCATGATCGAGCAGGCTGCCCCTCCGGGAGTCCACGCCAACGTCGTGCCTATCAAGAAGATGGCCGAGGTCGTCAAGGACACGCGCTTTGGCGACACCAAGGCGATGCTGCTGTTCGAGAACCCGCAGGATCTGCTCAGGGCCATCGAGGCCGGCGTCGACATCAAGGAAGCCAACATCGGTTCCATGGCCCACTCCAAGGGCAAGGTCGTCGTCACTAACGCTGTCGCTATGGGCGATGACGATGTCAAGACCATCGAGGCTCTCAAGGCCAAGGGCGTCAAGTTCGAGGTCCGCAAGGTTCCTTCGGATTCCTCCGAGGATCTCGACGCCATGTTGAAGAAAGCTAAGGCCGAACTGGCCGCTCAAGCATAGTAAAGGAGGGTCCGATACATGTCTGCAATCACTATTCTGCTTGTTGCGATTGTCGCGTTGCTTGCCGGTATGGAAGGCATTCTGGATGAGTTCCAGTTCCATCAGCCGCTCGTGGCATGCACGCTTATCGGTCTCGTAACCGGTCACCTTCAGGAGGGCATCCTCCTGGGCGGTTCGCTCCAGATGATGGCCCTTGGCTGGGCTAACGTCGGCGCCGCCGTCGCGCCTGACGCCGCTCTGGCCTCGGTCGCTTCTTCGATCATCATGGTGCTCGCCCTCAACGGTGGCGCCACCGATTCGGCCAAGGCCGTTACCGCCGCCATCGCCGTCGCCGTCCCGCTGTCGGTCGCTGGTCTGTTCCTGACCATGATCTGCCGTACCCTGGCTACCGCTATGGTTCACGCCATGGACGCCTGCGCCGAGAAGGGCGACTTCGCCGGCATCGAGCGTTGGCAGTACGCCGGCATCCTCATGCAGGGTGTTCGTATCGCCATCCCGGCAGTACTTCTGTGCATCATCCCGGCCGAGGCCGTTACCAACGCGCTTAACGCTATGCCCGATTGGCTGTCCGGCGGCATGGCTGTCGGCGGCGGCATGGTCGCTTCCGTCGGTTACGCCATGGTCATCAACATGATGGCCACCAAGGAGACCTGGCCGTTCTTCATCCTCGGCTTTGTCCTTGCTGCCATCCCTCAGCTCACGCTGATCGCCCTTGGCCTCATCGGCATCTCCCTTGCCCTCATCTACCTTGGCCTTAAGGATCTGGCCAAGCAGGGTGGCGGCATGGGCGGTGGCTCCGGTGACCCGCTCGGCGACATTCTGAACGATTACGAGTAGGAGGGGAGTGATACATATGGCAGAGAACAAGATTCAGCTCACCAAGGCTGACCGTAAGAAGGTTTGCTTCCGTCATCAGTTCCTTCAGGGCTCGTGGAACTACGAGCGTATGCAGAACGGCGGCTGGTGCTTCGCAATGATCCCTGCGATCAAGAAGCTCTACACCAGCAAGGATGACCAGATTGCCGCTCTTAAGCGCCACCTGGAGTTCTATAACACCCACCCCTATGTTTCCGCCCCCGTCATTGGCGTTACCCTCGCCCTCGAGGAGGAGCGCGCCAACGGTGCTCCGATTGACGACGTCGCCATTCAGGGCGTCAAGGTCGGTATGATGGGCCCGCTCGCCGGCGTCGGCGACCCCGCCTTCTGGTTCACCCTTCGCCCGATTCTGGGTGCACTGGGCGCTTCCCTGGCCCTGTCCGGCAGCATCGCCGGTCCGCTGCTGTTCTTCTTCGCGTGGAACATCATCCGTTACGCCTTCCTGTGGTACACGCAGGAGTTTGGCTATAAGGTCGGCTCCTCCATCGCCAAGGACCTCTCCGGCGGTCTGATGGGCAAGGTCACCGAGGGTGCTTCCATCCTGGGTATGTTCATCATCGGCGCCCTGGTCGAGCGCTGGGTGTCCATCTCCTTCACCCCGGTCGTCTCCAAGGTCACGCAGTCCGCTGGCGCCTATATCGACTGGGCCAACCTGCCCGCCGGTTCTGAGGGCATCAAGCAGGCATTGACGATGTACAGCTCTGTCGGTGCCAACGCACTCGACCCGGTGAAGGTCACCACGCTTCAGGCCAACCTCGATCAGCTCATCCCCGGCCTTGCCGCCGTGTGCCTGACCCTTCTGGTCTGCAAGCTCCTCAAGAAGAAGGTCAGCCCGATCGTCATCATCCTGGCTCTCTTCGCCGTCGGCATCATCGGTCGCGTCTGCGGCTTCATGTAAGCACGCTTCGGCTTAAGACCGAGAGTTGCTAGGCAAGGGCTTTTGAGCCATTGAAACGGACCGCACCCGGTGGGTACACTGGATGCGGTCCGATTGTTTTATTTGGAGGGCGAGGCGCGTATGGCGCAATCTCAGAACAGCACGGTCGATCTGGCAACGCCGGCAACCTGCCTGATGGGGCTTACCAGTCACGGTAACGTGATGGTGGGCAATAAGGCGTTTGAGTACTATAACGAGCGCAATCCCGAGGATTATATCCAAATCCCGTGGGACGAGGTCGACTATATTGCCGCCGAGGTTTTGCGCGGCACCAAGAAGATTACGCGTTTTGCCATCTTTACCAAAGAGAATGGCCACTTTACGTTTTCGACGCGCAATGACAAGGAAACGCTTCGCGCGGTGCGTAAGTACATTGACGAGGACAAGCTCGTTCGTTCGCCCGACTTTATCGATGTGACGGCCAAGGGCGCCAAGAGCATCCCCTCCGTCATCAAGAACCTTTTCCACAAAGGCAACTAGCCATTAAAGAGCGCCCCCCTAAAGTGGGACGCGGTTTCCCATGAGGCTCGATCGGGAAAGTGCATCCCGGTTCGAGTGCCGATTGCGGGATGTAGTTTCCGGAACGGGCCCGTTTGGGAAACCGTGTCCCGTTTCGAGTCGAAATTCTGGGACACAGTTTCCCAGCGAGGTCCCATGGGGAAAGTCTGACCCAGAATTTGCCTGGATAGTGGGACGCACTTTCCGGAGGGCTGTTCCACCGCAACTTCGAAGAGTGGCTACACGCTGCATCACAACGTGTAAATCTGCTACACTAGTACAACATGCCTCCGTAGCTCAGGGGATAGAGCACCGCTCTCCTAAAGCGGGTGTCGACGGTTCGAATCCGCCCGGGGGCACCAGAAGATTATAACGGCGTCGCGAGAGCGGCGCCGTTTCTGGTTTGTGGGAGCTGCCGACGGATTAGGACCGTCGACACCCGCGTCACCAATTTCCCCGCGGGGGGGGAGTTTTCGAATCAGCCCGGGGACACCAGAGATTGATCGAGCCCGGTACACCGTCACGGTACCGGGCTCTTCTGGTTCATGCCATGTCAAAAACGAAGCGCCCGCTTGCTGGGGGAGCAAGCGGGCGCCTGTGAGCGAATATGTTTGCGGCGAGAGCCGTAATGAGCGGTTGGGTTGCGACTAGTTGGTCGTACCGGAATCGTCGCCCGTGCTCGTGCCTGAACCCGAACCCGAGCCAGAAAGTGCAACCGTCAGCGTAATCGTGCTGTCGGTGGACTGTTTGCCGGTGGGGGAGACGCCCGTAACGGTGGCGTTTTCATTGCCGCTCACGGGGTTGCCGTTCTGATCGCAGAATGCGATGTTGTAGAACCCGGCGTTGTTGAGCGCGGTGACGGCCGCGGAGATGCTCTTGCCGTACAGGTTGCCCGGAACGCTGGCCTTGCCGGACTTCTTGGCAATGACGACGGTAATCGTGTCGCCAGGCTTCTGCTTGCCGCTGGGGTTCCAGCTAATCACGGTGCCCTCGGTAACCGAATCGTTCTCCTGGTAGCTCACGTCGACGCCAAAGCCTGCCATATCGAGGGCGTTGCGCGCCTGGGCCTCGGTCATGTCGGTCAGATCGGGGACGGAGGTGGTGTCAGGACCGCTGGAGACCTTGTACGAGATGGTCGTGCCCTTCTCGACTTCCTTACCGGGTTCGGTGCCCTGCTCAAAGACCTGGCCCTCATCGGCCTCGTTGGCCTCCTCGGAGGCGTTGCCCTTCAGGCCAACGCTTGCCAGCGCGGCTTCTGCCTGGTCCTTGGTCAGGCCGACAAGCCGGGGAACCTCAACCTTCTCGGAGGGCTTGGGGCCCTTGGAGATTACCAGGTTCACCTTGGTGCCCTTGGCCTTCTTGGTTTTGCCGTTGGGCGTCTGCTCGGCGACCTTGCCCTCGTCGATATCGTCGTTGTAGCTTTGGTCGATGGTGCCGACCTCGAGGCCGGCTTCCTTGATCTGCTCGACGGCAGTCTGCTGGTCCTTGCCCAGCACATCGGGCACGGTGACCTGCTCGCCGCCAAAGAGTCCTGTGGCAAAGGCCACCACGATACCGATGACGGCAACGGCTGCCACCACGGCGGCGATGATCTTGTTCTTGTTGGATTTGGGCTTTTCGACCTCGTAGGAGCCGGTGGAGCCCGAAACCGAGCTACGGGCGGTATTCTGGCCGCTCACGCCCGAGACGGGACGTACCATGGCGCGCGTCTGATCGGAAAGCTCGCGAGTCTTGGTGGCGCCCAGTTCACCGGGTGCACCGATGATGCGCGTGGGCTCCGAGATGTTGACGGCACGGCCCGACAGGTAGCTGTTGAGCACCTGACGCAGCTCGTCGGCGGTCTGGAAGCGGTTTGCCGGGTCCTTCTCCATGCACTTGAGGATGATACGCTCAAGGTCGGCGTCGACACCGGAGTTGATCTGGCTCGGCGGAATAGGCAGCTCGTTGACCTGCTTGAGTGCGACTGAGATGGCGTCATCACCGTCAAAGGGCACGCGGCCGGTGGCGCACTCGTACATCACGACGCCCAGCGAGTAGATATCCGAGGTGGGGCCGAGGTCCTGACCACGGGTCTGCTCGGGACTGACGTAGTGGGCGGTTCCCAGCACGTTGTTGTCTTGCGTGAGGTGGCTGTTCTTGGCGCGCGCGATGCCAAAGTCCATCACCTTGATGTTGCCGTCGGGCAGCACCATGATGTTCTGCGGCTTGATGTCGCGGTGGATGATCTCGTGCTTGTGGGCGACCGAAAGCGCGGAGCTGATCTGCGAGCCGATCTGGGCGACCTTCTTGGGGTCGAGGGCGCCGTGGCTCTTGATGCCGCTCTTAAGGTCGGTGCCGCGCAGGTACTCCATGACGATGTAATAGGTGTCGCCGTCCTTGCCCCAATCGTAGACGCCCACGATATAGGGGGAGGAGAGACCGGCTGCTGCCTGGGCCTCCTGCTTAAAGCGTGCGGCGAAGGTTGCGTCGCCAGCATACTGCGGCAGCATGATCTTGACGGCTACCGTGCGGTCGAGGACCTGGTCCTGCGCACGGAAGACGGTCGCCATGCCGCCTGTCCCCACCTTATCCTTGAGGAGGTATCTTCCCCCGAGGACCCTCTGTTCCATTCCTGCTCCTAACATAACTATTCGCTCAACGATGTGTGTAGTACCTACGATGTGGCCGCTGGGGCCGTGTGGCGCGTTGCCGCTAACTCTTCGGCCGCGGCGCGCCTCGGGTGACCGATTCGATCATGGGCATCACGCTCCCTGTGCGGCGAGCGCTGCGGTCAGGACGATGCCGGCAATCTTGGCCGCCTTGACGTCGTGTTTGTCGTAATCCTCCAAGGCCACCGAGATGGCGACCGTGGGTGAATCGTAAGGTGCAAAGCCAACGAACATCGAGTTGACGTTGGTGCCGCCGGTCTCGGCCGAGCCGGTCTTGCCGGCGACCTTGACGCCGGGGACCTGGGCATCGGTGCCGGTACCGGACTGGACGACGGCGAGCATGGCCTGCTTGACCTGGTCGGCCGTGGCGGAGCTGACGGCCTGACCCAGCGAGCGGGACTGCGTGGTCTTGACCACAGTTCCGTCCGGGGCGAGTACCTGGGCTACAAAGTACGGGTCCATGACCACGCCACTGTTAGCGATGGCGGCGGCAATCACGGCGTTTTGCATGACGGTGGTCTGCGGGCCGGGCGTGTGGTCCATGCCGACAGGCTGGCCGGCGCCGGCCCAAGCGGTCTCCCACTCGGTCATGAGCGACGGGTCTGCCATGATGGAGGCCGCGGAGGTCAGGTCCTGGCCGAGCTTTTGGCCGTAGCCAAAGGCGTTGGCAAACTGCACGAGCGTGTTTGCGCCAACTTCGTTTGCCACCTGGCCAAAGACGACGTTGGAGGACACGGCAAAGGCCTGCTGCAGGCTGATGGTGCCGTAGCTCTCGTTGGCATAGTTGGTGACCGGTGCGTTGCCGATGTCCATGGAGCCGGGCGCTTGGTAGGTGCTGGTAAGGCTGGCGGTACCGGTCTCGAGTGCCGCGGAAAGCGTAACGACCTTAAACGTGGAGCCCGGCGTGTACAGCGCGTCCATGGCGCGATTGTACATAGAGCCGTCCTCGCCGCCGCCCGCCTGCAGCAGGGCGTCGATGTTGGTGTTGTCATAGGTGGGCGAGCTGGCGCATGCGAGCACCGCACCGGTACGCGGGTCGATGACCACTACAGCGCCCTTAAAGCCCTTGAGCGCCTGCTCGGCCGCCGTCTGGATACGCGAGTCGATGGTGAGCTTGGCGGTGTTGCCCGGCTGGGTCTGGCCCGCGAGCGACGCGATGGCGTTGTTCCAGCTGGAGTAATCCTTAGAGCCGGTGAGCGTGTCGTTCATGACACTCTCGATGGCGGTGGTGCCATACTGCTGGCTCACGTAGCCAACCACGTGCGCTGCCAGGTTGCCGTTGGGGTAGGAGCGTACGTAGGTGCCGTCCTCCTGCTGCAGCGACTCGGCCAGCGTCACGCCGTCGGACGTGATGATGGAACCGCGCTGGATGTACTTGGAGCGGGCAATAGTGTGGTTGTTGGTCGGCATATCCTGATAGTCCTTGGCCTTGATGACCTGGACATAGGTGAGGTTGCCGATAAGGATGGCGAACAGCGCCGTAAAGGCGAGCACCGCACGGGTTAGACGGTTGGCGAGCGCCACGCGGCCGAGCACACCGGATTCAGGCGTGTCGAGCAGGCGACGGCGCATGCGCGAGCCGACGGAATGGCTGCCGCTGCCGTAGGAAGACGAGGTGGCAAAGCGCGTGCCCGTCGGGGCGGCGGCGGATGCGACCTGATCATCGGTGATGGCGGTCATGGTGCCGGTGCCGGTAAGCTCGGCCTCGCGTCCGGTCGCTTCGTCACCGGCGCGCAGCAGGAGCGCGACGATGATAAAGCTTGCCAGCAGCGAGGAACCGCCCTGGCTCATAAAGGGCAGGGTGACGCCGGTCAGCGGTATCAGGCGGGTAACGCCGCCCACGATCAAAAAGGCCTGGAAGCTGATGGCGGCCGTAAGGCCCGTGGCGCTAAAGGCGGCGAGGTCGGATTTAGCGCGGGCAGCCGTGGTGAGGCCACGCACGGCAAAAAGCATAAACAGGATGAGCACGGCGCCGCCGCCCAAAAGGCCCATCTCCTCGCCGATAGCCGAGAAGATAAAGTCGGACTCGACGACGGGGATGTTGTTGGCCATGCCGTTGCCGATGCCAACACCGACCAGGCCGCCATCGGCAAGCGAGAAGAGCGACTGGACGATCTGGTAGCCCTGGCCCTGGGCGTCCTTAAACGGATCGACCCAAACCTGGAAACGCACCTGAACGTGAGACAGGAACTTGTAGGCGCCCACAGCTCCAACGGCTAAGAGCGCAAGGCCGATAACGACATACGAAAAGCGCCCCGTGGCAACGTAGAGCATCAGCAAGAAGATGGTGTAGAACAGCACGGCCGAACCCAGGTCGCGTTCGAAGACGACGACGAGCAGGCACACACCCCACACGGCAAACAGCGGCAGCAGCAGTCGCAGGCGAGGGATCTTAAAGCCCAGGATCTTGCGGTTGGAGATGGAGAGTAGCTCGCGGTTCTCGGCCAGGTACCCGGCCAGGAACAGGACGATAAAGACCTTGGCGAACTCGCCGGGCTGGATGGTAAAGCCCGCGATGCGAATCCACAGCTTGGAGCCCGAGATCGTGGTGCCGATAAAGATGGGCAGCATCAGCAGAATGATGCCGATGATGCCAAAGGTGTACTTGTAGCGCATAACCACGTCGAGGTTTTTGACCAGTGCAAGCGTTCCCACCATGAGCGCCACCGAGACAAACAGGATGATGAGCTGTGAGATGGCGAGAGCGGGGGCGAGGCGTGTCACGAACGTGATACCGATGCCCGAAAGTATAAATACGATGGGTAGGATGGCGGGGTCGGCGCCGGGCGCCAAGATGCGCACGGCGATATGTGCCGCGGCGAAGGCGGCAAAGAGGCCGATCGGCACGGCGAGCGTCTCAAAGGAGATGGCGGCGCCCGCGGTGAGCACGTACATCGCATACAGCAGGATGACGGGGAACGCCGAGGCGATGAGCAAGAGCAGCTCGGTGTTGCGGCGACTCATAAGCGGCACTCCCTTTCTAGTTCTTTTCGGAGGCTTCGGCCTCGGCGGACTGTTCGGCGGTTTTCTCGGAATCTGATTCGGAGGTCGATCCCTGGTCGGTGTTGTCGCGAATCGTTTGCGCGTCGATCACCTGGCGGGTCTGCTCCTCGTCGATCTGGTGGCGGTACTTGGATATCGTGTCCTGCGCATCGTCGACACTTGTTTGCGGAATGCCCGCCTTGAGGCGGTTTTGCGTGTCTTCGGGCAGGTCGGACAGCTTGATACTGGTTTCGCTTTCGAGCCAGTGGAGCTTGAGTCCGAGCGGCTTGCCGGGCAGGCCGCGCCAGACGGCGACATTGCCCTGGTAGGTACCCAGGTAGTACGAGCCGGTGACACCCGTGTAGGCCCAGATGGCAGCCGCCAGCACCAAGACGAGACCTAAGACGACGCCGATGGTGACGTTGCGGCGACGCACGCGTTGCGCCTCGCGCATAACGCCATCGTCAACCAGGTCAACGACTACTACGGTCACGTTGTCGTGGCCGCCGGCGGCAAGCGCCGCGTCCACTAGGTTGTCGACGCAGATTTGCGCGGTTGAGGACTGCGTGGCGATGTTCTCGATATCGCTATCGGGAATCATGCTCGAAAGGCCGTCGGAGCACAGGATCAGGCGGTCGCCTTCCTCGATATGCAGAGTGAAGTGGTCGGCATACATGGCGGGGTCCGAGCCCAGCGCACGGGTGATGACCGAGCGGTTTGGGTGGACGCGAGCCTCGTCTGCCGTAATCTCACCGGCGTCCACGAGCTCCTCCACGTAGGAGTGGTCGCGGGTCACGCGGATGAGCGTGCCCTCGTGGAGCAGGTAGGCGCGAGAGTCACCCACGTGGGCGATGGCGAGCGTGTCGTTTTCGATATAGGCGCAAGTGGCTGTGCAGCCCATGCCGGGCTTGCCCAGGCCGTTCAGGGCCGCCTCGATTACGGCGGCGTTGGCTGCCTCGACGGCTGCGGCCAGGCGTGCTGCGTCGGCGGACTGCGGGGCCGTCTTGGCAATAGTCTCGACGGCAATGGAAGAGGCTACCTCGCCGGCGGCGTGACCGCCCATGCCGTCGCATACGCAAAAGAGCGGCGACTGCACCAGGTAGGAATCCTCATTGTGCGGGCGTACGCAGCCAACGTCAGAGCGGGCGCCCCACATGAGTTGCGTGGTGGTGCCGGCATCATAGGTCGAGTCGGTCTCGATGCGCTCCTCGGTCAGGGGCTCAAAGCTCATGGTCGACCCGGGGTCTTTGAGCTTGGCCTCAACGGCGGCAACGTCGATCTCGGCTGTGTCACCGGGAGAGACGGTGTCGGTCTCGGCGTTTGATTCGGAATCGCCGGTGTCCGGGGAGTCGGGCTCCTCGGAAACGCGGGCGGTCGGCTCGTCATCTTGCGGGCTGACGTCTATAGGCTCGGGCGCCGGCGTAGACGCGGGCGCAACCTCGGATGCCGGGGCTATGGGAAACGCCGGCGCGGCGGGCTCGGGTGCCGCAAACACCGCAGCGCTCTCGTTGATTGCCGCGGCGACGGGCTCTGCAAAGTGAGCCGGCGCCGGGGTTGCTTCGGGCGCTGTGGGCTGTTCCGCAGCATGTGCGCCGATGGGCGCCGCTACGGCATCCTCTTCGTCCTCGTTATCGGCGAGATCCGAAATATCATGCGTTACTTGCGAAAGAGGCAGGGAGAACACGGTGTCCTCGGGCTCCACGGGTGCGGAGCCCGCCGGAGCGGCGTGGGCCGGCGCAGCTGTGGCGGCGGCCGGTGCCTCGGTCATAGTTGCGGACTTGTTCTCCTCGTCGATCATCGACGGTTCACCTTCATGACCACGTCGCCAATCTGGACTTCGTCGCCCTCACGCAGCGTCGCGGGCTCCACGAGCTGGCGGCCGTTGACGAGCGTGCCGTTAAGCGAGTTGAGGTCCTCGATGATGAGCGCCGGGCCCTGCAGCGAAAAGCGCGCATGCGAGGCCGAGACGAACGGTTCGTTGATGCAGATGTCCGAAGACGGAGAGCGACCGACGATGACGGGGCCGAGCATGTCTACGTGGATGCCGCGGATACCGCGCGGGCCCTTGTCCACATCGATCGTCCAGATAGCCGAGTCGCGGCGCTGCCCGCGCACGAGTCCCACGCCGGTCTTCATGACGGCGAACAGGAAGATATAGAGCAGGGCGACCAGGACGATGCGGCCTGCAAAAAGGACGATATCGATGTTCATAAGCGACTATCCCCTAAATTCAAAGGTACTCAGGCCAAACGTCAGCAGATCGCCGTTGCGCAGCGGGCAGCGCGTAATGCGGCGGTTGTTGACGAGCGTGCCGTTGGTGGAATTGAGGTCCTCGATCGACCAATCCGAGCCCGTAAAGGTGAGCTGGGCGTGGCGGCGCGACACGTTGGGGTCGCGCAGGGCAATGTCGGAAACTGAGCGCTCGCGACCGATGGTCACCTGTGCGGAGGTGATGCTATGGCTCTCGCCGCTCACGACGTCGACGAGCTGGGCGAGCGGGCGCTGCGGGGCGCGAGTGCTCGCCATGTTGGAGGCGATACCGGCTGCGGCGCCTAGGCCCACGGCGGCACCGGTCGCGGCGGCTCCGCCCATGCCGGCAAGCGCGTCGCGCGAGACGGTCTGCGGCACCGGGATGGGTGCTGCGGCGGGGTCGGGGGCGCTAGGCGCGAAGGGATCTGCTACGGCAAGCGGGTCGGGAGCGGCGGCACGAGGCGTCGGCTGCTGCTGGGGCATGGCGGCGGGGCGCTGCTGCTGCGGGGCAGCAAACTGCTGCTGGCCGGCGCGCGGGGCGCTGGCGGCACGGCTTGCCGCGGAGTTGTTTTGGCCCAGACCGTTTTGATAGGCGCGCTCTTCTTCGTACAGGCGGCCGAGCGTGGGGGCATCGACGTTCTCGGCAAAGACCGAGAACTTGCCGGCACGCAGCTGCGGATCGATCATAAAGCGCACGAGGGGCTCGCCGACAAAGACATAACGGCGCTTTTCGGCCTGCGCCTTCACGAACTCGCGGACCTCGCGCGAAAGCTCGGGGTAGAACGGGGCGAGCATGGGGTCGTCGTCGGCGGCGATCAGGATGGTATAGAGTGCCGGCGCCGTGTTGACGCCATTGATCACCAGAGTCTGATCCTCCATGTCGCGAGCGGCCTGCTTGGCAAGCTTCTTAAAGGAGAACGGGGCACGGGTGGCACCGAAGATGCCGGCCACGTGGTCCTCGAAGATGTTCAGGAAGTTCACGAAAGATCACTCTCCGTATAGGTTCTTTGGTATCCGAGCAAATATAGGCATATCCCAACGATTATAGAGGATAGGATTCCCGCAACCGCCGCCTTGGCGATGACCGCGGCTGCAAGGCTGGCAATTTCCATATGGTGTGCAAGACAGGACGCCGCTGCGCAGCCGATGCCGGTGACGGCGATGGCGGCGATTGCGGCAAGGTTTGATCCCTGATCGGCACGCTTGGCATGGGCATTGAGCAACGCGGATGATGCTGCGGCAGTTGCCGCGACCAGCACAAAGGCAGCCCAAAGGAGCGGGTCTCCCAGCGCTGCGGCAACGTTACCGAGCCCCAGCACGCCTTCGGCTGAAAGCGCGATCGTGGCCAGACGGGCAAAAAGCGCGCCCATGCCCGTTGCCGCGGCGGCGCTTGCCGGGCCGAGCCAAAATGACGCGACGCCGGCGGCGACCCCAGCTGCCAGGAAGGTATTGCCGGTCAGACAGCCAAGCGCGAGTGCACAGGTGAGCGCGGCGCTCGCGGCAGCCTCGGTGCGACCCCAGGCGATCCACCAACCGGACATGGCGGCAGCAAAGATCACCGCGACGGGCAGCATCGACAGGATGCCCTGTGCCTGCATGGTGGCGTTGGCCATGAGCACCAAAAAGCCCACAGCCGAGATGGCCGAGCCAATCTGGGGGGCCAGGCCAGCCGCCGCTCCGATCGCGATGGCCGCAATGACCAGGCCGGGAAGCGCCGCGACCCCGGCCGTTTGCATCAGCAAAAAGCTAAAGGTGCCGCACGTTAGCGCCGAGATAGCGCGCATGGTGTAGTCGCGCGCATGGCTCCAGCGCGTGCCCGCCCAGCCGAGTGCGGGGTCGACCTCGATGACGTCGTCCTCGTAGTGCGACGGCTCGATATCGTCGAGCTCCTGCTCGTCATCCGAAAGTTCGCCAACCATTTGCTCCAGGCTGCGACGGCCTTCGCGCACGCTGCCCAGACCGGCAAGGAGCTGGTCGCAAAATGCCTCGATGCTGTTGGGGCGGTCCTGCGGCATGGGGGAGAGCGCGCTCATGAGCGCGGCCTCGGCTCCCGAGGGAAAGTGTGGTATCAGCTCGCTGGGATAGGTGGCGCCGCCGATGATGCGGCCGAGCGAGTCGGCGGGCGTGGCCGCCATAAAAGGAGCGCTGCCGCACAGGCCCTCGTAGATCACACAGGCGAGGGCAAAGACATCGGCGCGCTCGTCGACCGTGCCGGTCTCGATATCGAGCTGCTCGGGCGGCATGTAGCCGATGGTGCCGCCGCGTGAGCCGCCAAAGCCGCCAGCAGACGACAGCCGCGCCATGCCAAAGTCGGTGAGCTTTACATTGCCCGAGTGGTCGATGAGCACGTTGGCGGGCTTGATGTCCAGGTGGAGCACGCCATTACTGTGGGCGAAGGTGAGCGCCTGGCCCAGGGCATCGGCAATGGCCGCGGCCTCGTCAAAGGTGAGCGAATGGCCGTCCGCGCGGTGCAAAAACTCGGCCAGCGACATGCCATCGACATATTCCATAACCAGGTAGGCATAGGCTGTGTCGTGCGTAAAGTCGATAACCTGCACGATGTTGGGATGTTGAAGCATGGCGGCAGTGTGCGCCTCGCGCAGGACATCCATGATGTCGCTAGCGGGCATGCCGGCACCGTTGATAAGGGGGATGCGTTTAATGGCGACGCGGCGGCGCAGGTGCGTGTCGCGGCAGATCTCGATGGAGCCAAAACCGCCGGTCGCAAGTGTCTCGAGCGGCTGGTACCGCTTGAGCAGCTCGCGAGAGCTGGTGCCCTCCAAAGGAACGTCCGGCGAGAACCGGGCGGTATGTTGCGAGAAAAGCGGCATGGCCAACCCTCGTGCGTTTAAAGTTCGTTTGCGAGCGGCGGGCGCGGGGCCGAGCCGTTCGCGGTGGCATAGATGCTGCTAGTGTAGCACGCTCGGGCAGATGGCGAGGATAGCGGGATGCGAGGTGGCCCGATCGATTCGGCCCGTTTCGGCTCGTTTGGAAAGCGCATCTCAGTTTTCAGCCAAATTATGGGATGCGCTTTCCAAATGGGGTGGGCTGCGGAAACTGCATCCCAGAATATTGCCCTGGAACGGGATGCGCTTTCCGAACCGGCGTCCAAAAGGAAACCGCATCCCGCTTTGATGTGGGGACTGCGAACAAAAGCCGGACCGTGATCTGGCGCGGATTGGAGTTCGCCTGAATCATTGATGCTGGCTGGTGTGAGAACAGAGATAAACGAGCGGCTCGAGCGATATAATGACACGCTATGGAGGCCGTATGCTCTTTTCCCGCCGTTCTGCTACATTTGCCTGCGCCATTGCGCTTGTCGTAATGGCGGTCACCCCTTATCACCGGTTTTCATCTTCAATCGGCCTAGCGTCAGGTGCAATGACCTGGCTCGTTATCCTGGGCGCATGCCTCGCGGCGTTTGTTCATGGTGCTGCGCTATGCAAGGGGGGAATGAGAAGGCCGAGGCATCTCGGTGCCATCGGTGTTTTCCTTGGTGTTATTGCAACGGTTCCCGAATGGGCCGACCTGGCTTTCTATGCTCGCGGAGACTCTATTCCAATCGTGTTTGCACCGATTTGGTTGTTACATGGCGTTTCGTGTGTCTCGTGCTTTGTTGGGTCGCTGCTTCTCTCATATGTTATTTGGGGCACGGCGGACTCTCCTTTGACGCAGAGGTCGACACGGACTGACGAAAGGGAAACTCGTCACCCGCAGGACGCGATTTTTACAGAAACAATAGCCGTCATGTCTTGCCTGCTGTTTTGCTGTCGAGTTTCATGGAGAGTCGTTCCCGAGCCATGGGGGATGCCCCCTGTAACGGCCGCGTCAATTGGCCTTGCGCTTTTAATTCCGTTGGTCTATCTCGCATTGACTGTGGCCCCGCCGTTTTGCCGCCCTCGTGCCTTTGGCCATGGGCGGCGCGACGTGTTTGCCTGTTCTGTGCTCGTAGCAGTTCCTATTGGTCTTATTCCGGCTGTTGAGGCGGCATACTTCGCAAGCGATGCCGTGGTCATTGCATTGCTGGCGATGGGGTCCGTTATCGCTGCTGCCTTCGTATGCATGTTGCTAAGGGGGAAACGGGACAACAATTCGGATATCGCCTGTGCGTCCGACACATTCGATGCGGGGGTGTTTTCCCCTGCCCTGTCGCCTAGAGAAGAGCAGTTTGTTCGACTGCTGCTCAAAGGGAAAACGCCGGCGGAAATTGCCAAGGAGACGGATACGAAGCCATCGACGGTGCGGACCACGCTTCACCGAGCATACGGGAAGGCGTCGGTTGCGGGCTCACGCGAGCTCGTGGCGCTGTTTGCGGGTGAGGGCGATACTGTAGGGCATGAGCTACCGCAGCGGCATGCTGACGATATAGTGGCATCAGCTCGAACGCGCCGGCTGTTTCGATACCTGCTCACATTATTCTTTATCCTCCTTGCGGCGGGGCCCTTGGTAATGGCGGATAGCGATTGGGGGTCCGGTGTTTCGCGGGCTGTCGCCTTTTCCCTCTTAAGCTACGCATTGGGTCTCGGACTGCTTCTGTCGCTATGCTACGCGGGTGGAAAAGCGAATCGTGGCGCTGCGCTGGATAGAGCGGGTGAAGCGATTTGGCTCGGAAGCCCGTACGTATGGGCGGTGCTATCTGCTGTGGAATGGTCTTTTATCTATATCGCGGCATTGATGTGCATACGCGTTCCGTTGATGGCTGTGCCGGTCCTGTTTTGCGGCGTGGCGTCTACGGCTTCGCTCGCTGTTGGGCTGCGTCCGTTTAAGGTGCATGCCCATGCTCGGGCTATCGTGCCGTTGGTGTCAATGGGCATGGTTGCCTTAATCTATGCGGTCGCTAGGGGGCGAATCCATGGACTTGCGGTGCTGACGGGGGTGCTGCTCACATATATAGTGATGCGAAGCTGTCCGCAGCGCAAAATGCTTGGGATATGGATGCTTTGCTTCGGGGCGACGGCTCCTGTTTGGGCTGTCTTGCTCAATATGGTGCAGGATCTGACGGTTTTCGAGCCGTTGTTCCTCGCGTCGTTGTTGGGGCAAAGTTCGGCTGTCAATGTCGTCGTGGCAACGGTGATTGTTTGCTGGTCTGTGCCCATGTTCGTTACGCACATCGCGCTCGCCCGCTCGGTTGAGGACGAGAAGGCCGTCTTGGAGTACCGGGCGAACGGGTCCACCGAAACGGCCCGCGTGCGCCAGCTGGCCCTGCTTACGTCGCGCTCCCTTTCTGATGTTCAGTCGCAAATTTTGCTGATGACGGCAGAGGGGGCAACGACAAAGGCCATTGCGGAGGATGTCGGTTACGCTGCATCTACGGTGCAAGCGCTGCGGTCTGCATCTTACCGCCAGTTGAAGATCAAGAATAAGGCGGAGCTAATTTTATTGTTATCGCAGGTAAATAACGTGTAAACGCCTGAGCAATCAACTCAATAGCGGGTGTTTACAGACATCTTTCTCTATTCATGCGAAGGTTGCCGTGCGTCGACGCATTGTTAACCGCTTTTGATTGGAGAAGGCCATGATTAAGCCAAGGAGCGCTATTGCTCGAATCGGAGTCGGCTTGGTGATTGCAGCTGGTCTGTCCCTAGGGGTTCCCGCTGCATCGTTTGCACAAGAGGAGTTTGACACCTCTCAGGTTTCCAGCATTACTCAAAACGCCGATACGGGAATTACGACCTGTACGAACAATGCCGATAAGGCATTTAGTTTTCAATGTGCCGGGACGAGTGCAACTGGCTACCGTCAAAAGGATGATTCCTCATCGCTCTATCTGGATATCCAGGGCCATACGGGAAATCCGCTTCGGTTATATACAGACGGTGCGTATAACACAAGCGGTAGCGGCAGCATGAATTGTACTCAGGGAACGTATCGTTCGAATCACAAGGGACAGTGGGAAATGTATAACCTCGTCCGTGAGAACGGGCGATCTGCGGCGCGACTGACTGCATGGGCGGAGTCTGGCTACGGCACTGTTATTGGCGTATGGAGCCCCGACTGCGTCGGGCATTTCCACAAGCTTCCCGCATAGTTGTTTGAAATGGCTCCCTTCCGGCTTTCTGGGTCGGAAGGGGGAGGAGGACGTATGAACCAAAAGCTCGCAAGATACGAACTGTCGAAAACGATTAGACGTCCAGCTTTTATCCTTGCTCTCTTGATTGCGGTCGCAGTTGCAATAGCTGCCGCGCTGGAGCCGTGGGCAAATTTGGAAAAAGAGCGCCACAACCTTCTTTCTTTTGGTTACGGCGTTGGCGTGCAAGCCGAAAATTATCTCGGTCAAACACGTGAAAGCAGCTTCGGTAACTGGATTGTTGTGAGCGCGAACGCGCCACTGTCTGCGTCGGTGTTTTTCTATGCACTGCCCCTGCTTGCAATGTTGGCTGGATCTTGGTCGTGTCTCTTTGAGCGTTTGAGTGGTTATGACATGCAGATATGCACGCGCGTTTCCAGAAAGGCGTACGTGAACGTAAAGATGCTGTCTGCTTTCCTCTCCGCGTTTACAGTGACTGCCATTCCTCTGCTCGTCAATTTCCTGATCGTCTCGATGCTTTTTCCTGCGTATCTTCCTCGGGTCGATGAGTCGACTTACGTAGGACTTTACCTGCATAGCTACTTCTCCGGTCTATTTTATTCGCATCCTTTGTCATATGTGCTCGCATACACGCTGTTCGATGCTGTCACGCTCGGGACTTTATCCATGGCTGTAACTGGCTTCTCAATTTTGTTTCGTAGCAGAATCAAAGCGATAATTGTCCCGTATCTGCTAATGGTTGCGTGGCATTTTGCAAATGGCTGGATCTTCGGCGTAATGGCTTGTGTGGGGTTTAACTGCAATATCCTCAACAGCATCAGGTCGGAATCGCTGAATAACTGGCCAGACATTCGAGCCGGTTTTGCGGAAATCATATTATTGACCCTTGCTTCGTTGGCTTTTTCTGGGGCGTGGAAAAGACGCGAGGTGGTCTGATGCTGTTTAGGCTGGTCGCCGCGGACCTGAGGACCGTTTTGAAGAAGAACATCATCACTTTTATTGCAATTGCGGCAGTGACCGTTGCGAACTTGGTGTACGCCTACGGATTGTCTTCTGTGTATGGGGTTAGAACGGATACCTTGGGGTTTGCGGATAATCTTGCGCTCGTGTTTGCCGGATCTGCTCCGTTTGAGCCTAGGCCCGGGGTCATGTTTGTGCCTCCGCTAGGATGGCTATTTCTCATTCTGCTTATTCTCTATACAACACTCGACTATCCGACCGAATCGTTGCACGGGTTTGGTTTGCAAGCGCTTGTTCGATGCCGGGCAAGAACCCTTTGGTGGGTCTCGCGTTTTATCTTGGTGGCGGCAGTAACGGCATTTTCACTGCTCGTGGTGGTTTGCTCTGTTGTGATTTGGAGCTTGGTGGTGAGCTCCTCGTTCAGCGCGGTCATTCATGGTGAGTCGCTTCAACTGGCTAATTTGGCGCCGTGGTTTCTCAAAGCTGCCGAGGCAGATGCGCTGCCGTTTTTCATAGGTCTCTTATTTGCTTTTGAGGCGCTTGCGTTTGCGCAGGCAGCGGTTGGGTTTGTGCTTGGGTCGTCAGTCTCGTTTGTGGTTTTAATGAGCTACCTGATCTGCTCGGCATATGCACGACATTGGGCGCTATTGGGTAACGCCTTGATGCTGTTGCGCTGGGGTGGAATTGTCAAAGAGGGAATCGCGGCGGGCTCGAGTGTCTTGTCATCAATTGGGCTTATGTCGTTATGCCTATCGTTGGGTGGACTGTGGTTTCGAAGGGCCGACCTTATAGAAAAGGGGGACAAGATATGAGTGTGATCGTAAGGGGCGTATCGAAGCGCATGGGTAAAAACGATGTCCTGCGCAACGTGTCCATCGAGGTTGACCCTGGGACTGTGGTCGGGCTTCAGGGGATAAACGGTTCGGGTAAGACCATGCTCATGCGAGCGGTTTGCGGGTTGATCAAGCCTACCGAAGGCGAAATCTCTATCGATGGCCAAAGGCTTGGGGCGGACATCTCGTTCCCGCCGAGTCTGGGGATGTTGATCGAGGCGCCTTCCTTTTTGGGATATCTGTCTGGCTACGACAATCTGAAGCTCATCGCTCAGATCAAGGGCGTTGCCACCCCCGAGGACATTCGCTCTGCCCTGCGGCTCGTGGGGCTCGATGCAGACGAAAAAAAGAAGTTCCGAGCATACTCGCTTGGGATGAAGCAGCGTCTGGGGATAGCTGCGGCAATTATGGAGAAGCCGAAGCTGCTTGTTCTCGATGAGCCAACGAATGCCCTCGACGAAGCGGGCGTTGAAATGCTCAAGCGCGTTGTGGCGATGGCGGCATCAACGGGTCGTGAGGTCCTTCTGTCCAGCCATGACGGAGAGGTGCTCGAGGAACTGGCCGATCGGGTTTACTGCATGCGCGACGGTGCCGTTGTGAAAGTTCGGGAAAGGTCGTGAGCGCGATGAAGAAGACCCTGTGGACGAGAAGATCGGCGCTCGCGCTTTTTTGCTGTGCTGCTGCCGGCCTTGCGGGCATGAGGGTGAGCGTCGTTAACGGGAACCGGACGGTCATTCCTGAGAAATATTACGCGGAGGGCGAATGGCTCTCGATGGATGGAGCGTTTCTGGGGTCGAAGGATGTGGTGACTGATGGGTATTCGTTTTGCATAGACGGGGCAGAGTTGCTCACGCCGCGCGAGTATCTCAAACGAGCACATGACGATTATTCAAAATATGGCACCGTGGATACGAAAACGAGACTGAAGGATGCCGACATCACGTGCGTTATCGCCGTAAAGATGCGTGTCAGAAATAGGGATAATATCGACGGTGGAATCAAAGCGTATGTTTGGCATCTGGTTCCGGAGTCTGCGCCAAACTATGATTTTGTAGTCAATACCGATCTGATAACGCAAGCCATGCCGGTCCTTGGCGGCTCTGCTGCGTTTGCCGTGGAGGTTGGGGCAGAAAACGAGTTGCTCGTCCCATTTATGATGCAGAACACCAACGACTATTTCGAAGGTTACGAGACCGTCCGTTTTGAGAAAGCATTTCCCGGGACTTACACGATGAAGATGACCGATCTGCCGGAGCGGAGGCTCTTAAGGTTTGAAGTGAAATAGCTCGAGAGCAAGGCAAAACGGGTCCATTGGCGGTACGCGCGCCCGATTCCAGGCGCCCCGGCCCGGAATCGGGCGCGGGACGAGGCGCCTTCGGTGTCGGCCGGCCTACCGCTTCTTCTTGCTCTTCTTCTGCTTGCGCTGCTTGCCCTTGGTCTCCTGGGGCTTGTCGCCCTGTTTTGCTTCGGCAGCGGCCTTTTCTGCCTTCATCTTCTTGCGTTTGGTCTCGATGCGGAGTTTTTTGTTGATGCGCGCCTTAAGGAAGGGACCGAACTGCTCGGCATCGCCGCGGACAAAGGTGTCCTTAGGGATCGTCACGCCCTGGTCGGCGAACATGGCCACAAAGATGCGCTCGCCGTCGAGCACGTGGTCGAGCTTTTCAAACGGGAAGAACTGCGACTTGCCGCTCGTGCCCCAAACCATCAGGCCGTCCTCGTTGGCGGCGACGCGGCGATAGCGGCCACCCATGGACTCGTCGGCCTCAACGGCGTCGATAAAGTCGCGGGCGAGGGTGTGGTGCAGGTTTTTGCTCCACCAGGCCAAAAAGGCGCCGAATACGATCAAGACGACGCCAAACTTGATCCAGTTGCCGCCGGCCACCAGCATGCCGATGCCGATGAGCGCGGCAATTGCCGCGGCGACATACAGCGAGCCGCGACGCCTGGGCGAGGCGACCAGGCGGGCGAAGTCGGTGACGAGGTCGTTTTCGTATTGGTACTCGTTGAGGTACAGGATGCCGTCGTCGGCTGCGGCCTGCTCCTCGAGCGCGACCTCGACCTGGTCGGCTGCTTCGGAGGGAACGAGGTTGCTCTCTGCGTCTGCCATGCTCTTTGGACTCCTATCGCGGCGGGCTCGCCGTACGGGTTATTATGGAATGCAGTATGCCGTGCGACCGCATGGCCGCCGCGGCAACAAGACTCAGTATACCCGGGGGAGCACCCATGGAATCGTTGTACCGAAAGTATCGCCCGCTCACCTTTGACTCCGTGGTGGGCCAGCAGCATATCGTCTCGACGCTCGAGCACGCCATCACCGAGGGGCGCCTGTCCCACGCCTACCTGTTCTGCGGACCGCGCGGCACGGGCAAGACCACCATGGCGCGCATTCTGGCCAAGGCGCTGCTGTGCCGCAATGCCGAGGCGGCGCGCGCCGAGGGTGCAAGCGGCTGCATGCCCGACGGTACTTGCGAGGAGTGCGAGCTCATTGCCGAGGGTAACCACCCCGATGTCTACGAGCTCGATGCCGCCTCCCGCACGGGCGTGGACAATGTGCGCGAGGAAATCATCAACTCCGTCAACTTTGCCCCGGTGCGCGGCAAGTACAAGATCTATATCATCGACGAGGTCCACATGCTCACGACGGCGGCGTTCAACGCGCTGCTCAAGACGCTCGAGGAGCCGCCGGCACACGTGATCTTTGTGCTGTGCACCACCGACCCGCAAAAGATTCTGGAGACCATCCTCTCGCGCTGCCAGCGTTTCGATTTCCATCGCATCGGCAACGAGGATATCGAGCGTCGCCTGGCATACGTGTGCGAGCAGGAGGGCTTCGATTACGACGATGAGGCGCTGGCTATCGTGGCGCGCCATGCCAAGGGCGGTATGCGCGACGCGTTGTCCACGCTGGAGCAGCTGAGCGTCTTTGGCAACGGTTCTGTGCATGCGGACGACGCCCGCTCGCTTTTAGGCGAGGTTTCGGACCAGATTCTGGGCGAGTTTTCCCGCGCCATTGCCGATCGCGATGTTGCCGAGCTCTATGGACTGATCCGTGCGCAGGTCGAGGAAGGAAACGACCTGCTGGAGCTGACGCGCGACCTGGTGGCGCATGTGCGTGACGTGTACGTTGCCTGCGTTGCCGGTGCCCGTGCCGAGCTGTTTGAGGGCGGCTCCGAGCAGGCCGAGGCGCTTGCTGCCGAGGCCGCTGCCTTTGGCGAGCATCCTGCCGACCGCCTGGCCCGTGTGCTGACGGTGCTCGACGATGCCGCACTGGAGATGAGGGGCGCGAGCGACGTGCGCCTGGTGCTCGAGATCGCCTGCACGCGCCTGGCACGTCCCGAGGCCGATTTAACGATTGAGGCATTGGCCGAGCGCGTGGCCCGCTTGGAGGCCATGGTTGCCAACGGCGCCGTGCCGGCGAGCGTGGCTGCTGCTCAGGCCGCCGCGCCTGCAGCATCCGTACCCGCTGCTGCCCAACAGCCGACGCTAATTTCGGGCGCTCGTGCTGCCGCTCCGGCGGCATCCGCTGCCCCCGCTGCTACGTCCGCGCGCCAGGGCGGTATGCCTTGGGACCGTGGTGCTGCTGTTCCGGCTGCTCAGCCTGCGCCGACTCCGACGCCTCAGCCCGTTGCGGCCCCCGCGCCTGCCACCGCTCCGGCACCTAAGCCCCAGTCCAACAACGCCGCCCAGGTTGCCGCCGCCGGTGCTGCCGAGACCTCCGCGGTCGAGGACGCCGGAGAGCTGCAGCGCAAATGGGCCGAGGTTGTCGAGCGTGTCAAGGCGCGTCAGGCTTCCTACGCGGGGCTTTTGCTCAATGCCCGCGCCACGGCTGACGACGGCTCCAGGCTCACGGTCTCGTTCCCCGCGGGCTCGACCTTTGCCATCAAGATGCTTGGACGCGCCGACACGCAGTCGGTGGTCCTGCCGACAGTCAGTGCGGTCTTCGGTCGTCGTACCGTCGACTATGTCCTGGATGGGGGTGGCACGCCGGCTCCTCAACATGAGGAGCATTCTCCATCTGCACGGGCTGCGGTATCTGCGGACCCGCAACCCGTGTCCTCGGCGGCCCCTGCATCCTCGAGCGCCAGCGCGACGCAGCCAAAAGCAGCACCGATAGCGGCGCCGACCCCGTCGGCGCCTAAGCCCGTCATGGCCAAACCGGCTGCTCCGACACCCGCGCCCAAGCCTGCCTCGCCCGCGCCCAAGTCGTCTGACCTGGGCAAAGCCCCCTGGCTGCGCTCCGACAACCCCGCCGGCGCTCCTGCCACGGGCAAGCTCCCGACCGAGCCCGCGCCCCGAGCGCCCGAGCGCGCGTCCGCTCCCAAGGCTCAGCCCGCCGCGCCGTCTGCGCCATGGGAATCCGAGCAGGTTCCCTACGACGATGCCATGGTTGGCGGTTTTGTTGCCGATGCTGGTGGGGACGATCTGCCTCCGTTCGACGTGCCGGGTGCGGCGTCCGCGCCCAAGTCCGCTGCAACTGCCCCCAAAGAGGAGGACGCTCCTGCAGCTCCCTGGGAGTCCAACTCCGGTGCGGGCGGCCCCTTCGGCCATCAGGGTGCAGCCCCGAGCATCCCGCAGACCGAGGACGAGGCCAAAGCCCTCATCCGCAGCGTCTTCGGCCAGTCCACCATCTTCAAGCCGGTGGAGTAGCTGCGCAGGCGGGTATACTGCTCAAGAAGAGAACCCCTTGCCCGGGCGCATCTGTATTTCGGACATGTGCAACGTGGTGCCGCGTATATCGCATTCGAGCAGACAGGCGCGTGACGGTCGGCCTAGGATGCTGAGGTCGATACGATACGTCGCATGGCTGTCCGTGTACTCGACTTGCTCGGCGTTGACGGTTGCTCCGATTGTAAATAAAGAGCCCAGTTCGGCATCGACAATCTTGGAGTCCTTTATCTTGACCTTGAACTCTTGGTAGAGGGACGGGCTGTTGTAGTAAATGGTTCGGGTTCCGTCGGTGCATTCATCGGTCGTCTCCCATTTGACGACGGGCTGGTCCGAGCTGGCTATCAGCAGTTCTGCTCCAAAAGCTATGGCATGGGTGATGATAACCAGTAATACCCAGACGACAAAGAGATAGAGAACCACATATGCAACGGGGTGTTTTGAGCGGATGTTTTGGAGTACGGCTGGGACATTCACGAGGGCACCTCCAAATCGTCATCTATGACAATCAAATTATACCCAGCCGCCATGCGTGCCGCCTCGAGCAGCGGCTCGGCATTTTGCCATGTAGCCTTGTAGCCCTACGCATAAACTGCCTGGTTCCAGCTCTGCTAGATGTAGCTTGAGATAATTATGCAACCTTGCATAATTCGACCTTGCATAATCTTGGGCGTGCGTCACGCTCAAGGACATGTATATCGACTGAGGTAGCGTGTCCGCCCCGCTTGCTTGCCCCGCGCCGTGGTACGATTTTTGAGTTTGAAAGTCCCGTCGCGCTCCGGCTGCCCTTGCAGCTTGTCGCGCGGCCGCACGTAAAGGAGCCATCATGGCCGGTATGAACATGCAGCAAATGATGAAGCAGGCTCGCAAGATGCAGGAGCAGCTTGCCGCCGCGCAGGAAAACCTTAAGTCCCAGACCGTCGACGCCTCTGCCGGCGGCGGCATGGTCAAGGTGACCGTTAACGGCGAGATGGAGCTCGTCAACCTCACCATCGACCCCGATGCCCTCGATCCCGAGGACGTCGATATGCTGCAGGACATGATCATGGCTGCCGTCAACGAGGCCGTCCGCGGTGTCAACGAGCTCGCCAACAAGCAGATGGGCGCCATCACCGGCGGCCTCAACATCCCGGGCATGCCGTTCTAAGACACGCATATATATGAGTGCGAATCACAGTCTGCAAAAACTGCTCGATGAGCTGGGCCGTCTGCCGGGCATTGGTCCCAAGTCGGCCCAGCGCATCGCCTATTACCTGCTCGAGGCCGATGCCGAGGAGGCGCGCCGCCTGGCCGAGGCTATCCTGGAGGTTAAGCAGGAGGTTCACTTTTGCAGCCGCTGCTTTAACTACGCCACGGCCGACGAGTGCTCCATCTGCCAGGATTCGATGCGCGATACCACTCGCATTTGCGTGGTGGGCGAGCCGCGCGATGTCCAGGCGATTGAGCGCACGGGCAGCTACCACGGTCTCTACCACGTATTGGGCGGCGTGATCAGTCCCATGGACAAGATTGGTCCCGAGCAGTTGCACATTCGTGAGCTGCTGGCACGCTTGGGCCACGAGGACATCCACGAGGTCATCATCGCCACCAACCCCAATATCGAGGGCGAGACCACGGCGAGCTACCTGGCCCGCACTATCAAGCCGCTGGGCGTTGAGGTATCGCGTCTGGCGAGCGGCCTTCCCGTGGGCGGCGACCTGGAGTATGCCGACGAGCTTACGCTTGGGCGCGCCATCGAGGCCCGTCGCACGATTTAGGTGGCGAGCCTGCTCCTGCCGTATGTCTTCATCGCGACGCACGGGGTAGCCATAATTTCCCCGTGCGACTGTAAGTTTGTTGTGCAACAAAGATGCTTTGTATCCGCTTATCGCATGGATGCTTCCACTCGCATCCTTAATTTGCCCATTCGTTGCGCAACCTTTTGGGTTCGCTGATACACTCAAATATGGATTCGAATGAATGCGCCGCTCCCGAGCGGCGTGTTTTTGTTGGAGGAGAACGCATGCGGCCCGGTGGCACTCAGACAAAGCGCGGCGCCGCGGTGCGCATGCGACGCCGACTGGGCTTGGCGCCGCGGGCGTACGCACTGCTGTCTTGCTCGCTGGTGCTGGTCATAGCTGGCGTTTCTGCCTATGGCATGACCGTGCCGTCCATGATGCAGGCACATGCCGCACGCGAACCGCGCGTGGGGCATGAGGTCAAAAGTGACCTGGGGACCACGACTGGATATGCTTGGGCAAGTGTGGTCGCGCATATTGTGTTTGGCACCGGCGACGCGGACGGCGCCGAGGCCCCGGACAACGAAGTCACGCTTGCCAATGGCAAAACCATCGTGCTCACCAACACCAAGATCATCGATCGGTTGTCCAACAATAGCGTGGCGGCAACGGTGAATAAGGTCGAGCAGCAGAAGGAGCAGGACGCCCAGCAGTCCGGAAAGCCCGGTAGCTCGGATACTTCTGGCTCCGGCTCGGATTCGTCGAGTTCGGGCGGTGGCTCTGGGTCGGGTTCCTCTGCCGGAGGGTCTGGAAACGGCGGCTCGACGGGCGGCAACACTGACAACGATGCAAACTCCGGTGGCCTTTCCGCTGCTGAGGAAGAGAGCATTCACAGCTGGCTTGTGACCAAGTACAACATGCTCGACGGCTATGTTTCTCGTGCCAATGACGTGGTCTCGACCTATAACTCTACGGGAGATCCCAGGCCGTGCGACAGCCTGGTCGGGGAGATGTTTGTCATTCGAGCCGAGTTCGGTCGTCAGACATTCTCGCCCCGGTCAAAGTGGTATCAGCAGTATGCCAATCTGTGGGGCTGTTACACCAACCTATGTCAATGGGTCGGCCATTACGGCGATGATGACGTCGCGCTCGGTAACTTCAACAATAACGTGGCGGCGCTTGCCCTATGATGACCGATCTTGCATCCACCACACCACAATCGCTCGGTCGCGATCCCATGGTCGGCCTGCGCCTGGCGCGTGTCGACGGGTTTGAGCCGGCCATTGCGCTCGGTCAGGACGAACTGCCTGCCTATCTGCGTCGTTTTACGATACTGTTTGCCGACGATGCCACCATGCGCCGTGGCGGTATCGGCCGCGTGACGCGTGCCGTCAACGCCCAAGGCGAGGCCGTGGCACTCAAGCAGCTCATCTTGCCAACGTGCGATGAGTTTGACGATGCCGCCGCCCATGAGGCGCTGGTCGCCAAGTTCAAAGCGGCGTTTCGCGAGGAATACGAATGCCATCGCGCCCTTTCGGGCCTTAAGGGCTTTCCCCGCCTCTATGGCTGGGGCGAGGTCGACGGTGTGCCTGCAATTGTCATGGAATGGGTCGAGGGCGAGACGCTCGCCCGCTTGCGCTCGCGCTTTGCCGTGGACGATGCCGGCCGCCTATCGCCGCTTGTGGCGGCGCGTCTGGGTCGCGACCTGTTCGATCTGCTCTGCCGTATGAGCCTGGTGGGCGAGGGCTTTGTCCATCGCGATATCTCGCCCGCTAATATTATGGTGCGTACGGCGCGTCTACCGCTTGACCGGCAGCTTGCCGAGGGCACCTTTGACCTGTGCCTGATCGACTTTGGCTCGTCGCTGGCGCTTGAGCCTGCGTCGGCCGTGGCCGGTACCGGCGGCAAGGCGTCGTTTACGGAGCGCTATGCCACGCTGCGTCGCGCGACGGTTGCCTATGCCCCGCCCGAGATGCTCACCGACGATATTCCCGACCTGCGCGCTTTGCGTATGTCGCCGGCGATCGACGTCTATGCCGCAGCAAGCACGGTTTACGAGCTCATTGCCGGCGCCGCGCCATACGAAGCCGCGCCGAGCACTTCGGGCACCTCGGGTTCGCGCAAAAAGACGCGCGACATCGCCAGCCCCTACCGTCTCAAGATGGACACGCTGCCCGACTATCCCATTGGTGCCCATGCGCCCGGTTGCGATTTGACTCAGCTGCTTCGTCGTGAGCCCGATGTGGCGCTCGCTGCGGCCGAGCAGGCCCAGCAGCTGGGGCTTGAGCCGGATTCCGAGGAGCTACGCGATGCGCTGGCGTTTGTCGATGCCCAGCTGTTCGACGTGGTGATGGCCTGTCTGTCCAGCCATCAAAAAGATCGTCCCGAGCCGGCGGCGGTCGAGGCGGCGCTCTCGGCGTTTTGTGACCACTATGCGC
Source organism: Collinsella sp. AM31-2AC (assembly GCF_003469285.1). Taxonomy (NCBI): domain Bacteria; kingdom Bacillati; phylum Actinomycetota; class Coriobacteriia; order Coriobacteriales; family Coriobacteriaceae; genus Collinsella; species Collinsella sp. AM31-2AC. The sequence continues at coordinate 159,603 of NZ_QSJB01000001.1, read as the reverse complement.
AAAATGTCGGTCGTTCGCTCCGCGGCGAGCCGCTCACGCCGTGCCCCATGGATGCGTCTGGCCGCGCGGTTCGTCGCGCGCTGATGGTCGGCGCGACGGTCGTCTGTGGCGTGGTTTGGGCTGTGGTCGTGGTTTCGGCCGCGCTGCTGGCGTCGGGCGCTCGCGTGACGGCGACTTTGGGATCGCTCGTGTGGTCTGGGTCGCTACCGGGTATTATTGCCGCACTGGCGTTGGCGCTGCCAGGCATAGCCGGCGTTGCCGCGGGGGCACTTGCGCGCGATCGGCGCTCGGGCTTCCTGCAGGGTGTGCTTGCGCTTTCTGCCTGCGAGGTTCCGGTGCTGGTTGTGGCTGCATGTAGCGTATTTTCCCAACGCGCCGTGATGGGCGGCCTTGTTGCCGCTCTGGTTGCAACCTATACGCTTACGTGGTTTTTGCTTGCGATGGGCTTTGCCTTTGAACTTCCCGTTTCGGCACCGCGACGCACAAAAGCCCAGATGGCGACTCCGCTTGCCGGTGGAGCCGCAGCTGTCCGTACTTTTGGCGGACCTGTCGAAGTATCGTCCGATTCTATTTCTACGACCAAGGAGGCCTAGGTCATGGCATCTCAAGTTGAGCTCACCCCATGCGGGGCCATGTTTGACATCTTTAAGCGCGCAGCGCATCTGAGCCATATCGAGCTGTGCGGCTTGGTGCTTTCGTCCCGTCCGCTCGCCGACGGCCGCAGCCCGCAGAGCCGAGCCGCCGATCGCTCTTGGGTTTCCCGCTTTATCGTTCGCGCGCCGGTCGGCACGCTTCAGCAGCGCTACTTTGCCGAATACGGTACCTCGGCTGCGCGTATTATGTCGCAACTGGCCCTGCGCCAGCGCAATCCCATGGACTCCACGGCTGTAATCAATATGGTGTGCGGTCCTGCAGGTGAACCGATGGTACGCGCGCTCGAAGAGTGCCACCAGGACACGAATCTCTATCGCAACGCGCTCGATCGCCTGTCCCAGGCGGCGGAACTCATGCCCGCCGAGCGCGCCGAGGTCGTGCTGGTGCTGTTTGTCGCCGTCGGTTGTTCGGCGGATGTGCGGTCCTCGGTGAACTATGCCATCGACTACGCGAACGCGACCTGCGGCGGAGGCACATCCACGCCGCGTTCGCTTGGCATGTCGCTGACTGCGGGCGAACGCGAACCCGCCCCGGCGCACCCTTTGGGCTTGCTGCGCGTGCAAAACAGTTTTGTCGTGAGCGCCCCGCGCTGGATTCAGCCGAGTGAGCAGGGTGTTGAGATTGGCGCGCTGGCCACTGGTGAGGGCGATATTACCGACGTCGGCGACGATGTCTCGGCCCGCCATGCCCATATCTGGTGCGATGCTCAAAATATCTGGCACGTCGAGGACTTGTCGTCCACCAACGGAACCGTGGTGGTAAACGGGGCCACGCGCGTTTGCATTCAGGTCGAGCCCGGCCGTTCCGCCCAGCTCAATCCCGGCGACGAGCTCAAGCTCGGCGAATCCACTACCTACGCCATCCTCTTCGGTGCCCTCTAGCCAGTCCCGCCAAATGGTCCCTCCGTCCCCAAGGGATCATTTTGCTCCCGGCAGTCACCCGAGGTAAACCTTTACCGCCCGCCTATATTTGCCGAAATTACACTTGACGGCGGGGTACAATAAGCCCGCATGCGGATTTCCGTTGCGGGCGCTTCCCATCGCCGGGGCGTGCCCGGGAGCATCCGGCATGCGGCCTTTGCGGCGCTCGGTCATGTGCAAGACGGGCGGTCGGGTCTGTGGGGCGCATCAGTTGCCCCTCGCCTCGGCATGTCTTCTCTCCACGCCACGTACCTGCTGCTGAGCCTGCCTGCCAGATGATTGGAAGCAACAGCGTAAATCCCATCACGCCAACATCCCGGCGATCGCCGGGGCCTGTATACCTATATGAGAGGAGAGGGGTATATGGCGCGTAAGTTTAAGTCTATGGACGGCAACGAGGCGGCCGCATATGTTTCGTATGCGTACACCGAGGTAGCGGGAATCTATCCCATTACGCCGTCCAGCCCGATGGCCGACCATGTCGACCAGTGGGCGGCCCAGGGTCGCAAGAACATCTTCGGCACCCCGGTCAAGGTCGTCGAGATGGAGTCCGAGGCAGGTGCAGCCGGTACCGTTCACGGTTCGCTGGGCGCCGGTGCTCTGACCACCACCTACACGGCTTCTCAGGGTCTGCTCCTGATGATCCCGAACATGTACAAGATCGCGGGCGAGCAGCTCCCGGGCGTCTTCCACGTCTCCGCGCGTTGCGTCGCTTCCCACGCCCTGAACATTTTTGGCGATCACTCCGACGTCATGGCCTGTCGTCAGACCGGCTTCGCCATGCTCGCCGAGGGCAACGTCCAGGAGGTCATGGACCTCTCGCCGGTGGCTCACCTTGCCGCCATCGAGGGCAAGACCCCGTTCCTTAACTTCTTCGACGGCTTCCGCACCAGCCACGAGATCCAGAAGGTCGCCATGTGGGACTACAAGGATCTGGCCGAGATGTGCGACATGGACGCCGTCCAGGCTTTCCGCGACCACGCGCTCAACCCTGAGCACCCGCACGCCCGCGGCAGCCACGAGAACGGCGATATCTTCTTCCAGAACCGTGAGGCCTGCAACAAGGTCTACGACGAGCTTCCCGCCGTCGTCGAGGGCTACATGAAGAAGATCAACGAGAAGCTCGGCACCGATTACGGCCTGTTCAACTACTACGGCGCTCCCGATGCTGATCGCGTCGTCGTGTGCATGGGCTCCTTCTGCGACGTGCTCGAGGAAGTCATCGACTACCTCAACGCTCACGGCGAGAAGGTCGGCCTGGTCAAGGTTCGCCTGTTCCGCCCGTTCTCCATCAAGCACTTTGTGGACGTTCTCCCCGAGACCGTCCAGAAGATCGCCGTCATGGACCGTACCAAGGAGCCGGGTTCCATCGGCGAGCCGCTCTACCAGGACGTCGTCTCCGCTCTCTACGAGGCCGGCAAGACGGGCATCAAGGTCGTCGGCGGCCGTTATGGCCTGGGCAGCAAGGACACGCCTCCCGCGTCCGCGTTCGCTGTCTTCGAGGAGCTCAAGAAGGACGAGCCCAAGCGCGAGTTCACCATCGGCATTGTCGATGACGTGACCAACCTGAGCCTGCCCGAGGCCGAGGATGCGCCCAACACCGCAGCCCCCGGCACCATCGAGTGCAAGTTCTGGGGTCTGGGTGGCGACGGTACCGTCGGCGCCAACAAGAACTCGATCAAGATCATCGGCGACCACACCGACAAGTACGTCCAGGCCTACTTCCAGTACGACTCCAAGAAGACCGGCGGCGTCACTGTCTCGCACCTGCGCTTTGGTGATTCCCCGATCCGCTCGCCGTACTACGTGACCAAGGCCGACTTTGTCGCTTGCCACAACCCCAGCTACATCGTTAAGGGCTTCAAGATGGTCCGCGACGTCAAGCCGGGCGGCACCTTCCTGGTCAACTGCCAGTGGAGCGACGAGGAGTTCGCCGAGCACATGCCCGCCGTGGCCAAGCGCTACATCGCGAACAACAACGTCAACGTCTACCTGATCGACGCTATCGACCTGGCCGCTAAGGTCGGCATGGGCAAGCGCACCAACACGGTGCTCCAGTCCGCCTTCTTCGCGCTGGCCAAGGTCCTGCCCGCCGAGGACGCCCTGCAGTACATGAAGGACGCGGCTACCAAGTCCTACATGAAGAAGGGCCAGGCTATCGTCGACGCCAACCACAAGGCCATCGATGCCGGCGCTACCGCCTTCCGTAAGTTCGAGGTTCCGGCCGACTGGGCCACCGCCGAGGATGCCGCTCCCGTCGAGCTCTCCGAGGAGACCAAGTCCGCTATCGCCCAGCAGGTCAAGAACCTGCTCGAGCCCATCGATCGCATGGACGGCGACAGCCTGCCTGTTTCCGCCTTCGTCGATTGCGCCGACGGCCAGTTTGAGCTGGGCGCCTCCGCATACGAGAAGCGCGGCGTCGCCGTGGTCGTTCCCCACTGGGACGAGACCAAGTGCATCCAGTGCAACCAGTGCGCCTACGTGTGCCCGCATGCCACCATCCGTCCGTTTGCGATGACCGAGGACGAGGCTGCCGCCGCGCCCGAGGCTACCCGCACGCTCGACGCCATGGGCCCCAAGGCCAAGGGCATGAAGTTCACCATGGCTGTGTCCCCGCTCGACTGCATGGGTTGCACCAACTGCGTCAAGGTTTGCCCCAAGGGCGCCCTCGAGATGGTTCCCACCGAGCAGGAGATGGACCAGCAGCCCGTTTGGGACTACATGGTCGAGAACGTCTCCGAGAAGAAGGAGCTCATCGCGGCCAACGTCAAGGGCAGCCAGTTTAAGCAGCCCTACCTGGAGTTCTCCGGCTCCTGCGCCGGCTGCGCCGAGACCGCCTATGCACGTCTGGTGACCCAGGTCGCCGGCGACCGCATGTTCATTTCCAACGCCACCGGCTGCTCCTCCATTTGGGGCAACCCCGCTGCCACCGCTCCTTACTGCAAGGACAAGGACGGTCACGGCCCGGCGTGGAACAACTCCCTGTTCGAGGACAATGCCGAGCACGGCCTGGGCATGGCCGTTGGCTATGAGGCCGTTCAGCACAAGCTGATCGCCGCTACCCAGGACATCATCGCTGCCGATGGTCCGTCCGATGAGCTCAAGGCCGCCGGCCAGGCTTGGATCGACTCCGTCAACGACGCCGAGGCCTCCAAGACCGCTGCCGCTGCCTACGTTGCCGAGCTCGAGAAGTGCGGCTGCGACGCTTCCAAGGCGATCCTCGCCGACAAGGCTTACCTCACCAAGAAGTCCTTCTGGATCTTCGGCGGCGACGGCTGGGCCTACGACATCGGCTTCGGTGGCCTGGACCACGTCCTGGCTTCCGGCCACAACGTCAACGTCTTCGTCTTCGACACCGAGGTTTACTCCAACACCGGTGGTCAGGCCTCCAAGGCCTCGAACTTGGGCCAGGTCGCTCAGTTCGCCGCCGCCGGTAAGGTGACCAAGAAGAAGTCTCTGGCCGAGATTGCCATGAGCTACGGCTACGTCTACGTGGCACAGGTTGCCATGGGCGCCAACCCGGCTCAGACCCTCAAGGCCATCCACGAGGCCGAGGCCTACGACGGCCCGTCCCTCATCATCGGCTACAGCCCCTGCGAGATGCACTCCATCAAGAAGGGCGGCATGCAGAACTGCCAGGCCGAGATGAAGAAGGCTGTCGAGTGCGGTTACTGGAACCTCTTCCGCTTCAACCCCGAGGCTGCTGCCGGCAAGAAGTTCTCACTCGATTCCAAGGAGCCCGCGGGCGGTTATCAGGAGTTCCTGATGAACGAGGCCCGTTACGCTTCGCTGACGCGTTCCTTCCCCGAGCGCGCCGAGGAGCTCTTCAAGGAGAACGAGCAGGCCGCTATGGACCGCTACGCTCACCTGTTGAAGCTCAAGACGGTGTACAACGAGGCCTAGGTCTCCCACCGCAGGATCTGAGGGCTAACCTTCGCGGACGTCCTCGGACATGAAAGAACCCCCGCTGCGCACTACGTGCGGCGGGGGTTCTTTCGTCCTGCGGAGTGTCCGCGAAGGTTAGCCCTCAGATCCTGCTACGACTACGTCCTCGGATTGTGGGGCTGAATGAAGGACGTGGCTGTGGGGGTGCCTTGTCCCGGTCGCTGTTTCGCGGCGTGGCCGCGAAACCACGCGCCACTTTGGGCATGGAGGGCTAGCTGATTGTGGCCTTCTGCTGCCCCAGTGCTGTTTCGCGCTTTGCGCGAAACATCGCAGCACTTTGGGCATAGTGGGGGAGTTGGTTGTCGCTGCCTTCTATCCCCTTGCTGTTTCGCGCCTTTGGCGCGAAAGGCGCAGTACTTTGGGCGTGGGGGCTGGCTTGCGGACTCAGATGACCTAGAGAGATATGGGTGCAAACGAGAAATCGTTGTTGGGGTCGTCCTTTTCCATAAACTCATCGAGACAGAATGTCATATAGATTGGAACGTAAAGGATCTTGCCCTCTTTGCAAAGGTTTTCGTGGCTCAGCACAACGGCCTCGGGAATTTTGTACTCGCCCACACTCATCAAACGGTCGAGGGCTGCATGTGCTCGAACTTTCTTGCCCGATTTGACTTCGATTGGGACAACATGCCCGCGGGCACCTTCGATTACAAAGTCGACTTCACCGACCTCACGCGTTTGGTAGTACCACGTATCTGCTCCGAGGGCAACGAGTTCCTGTGCGACCACGTTCTCATAGAGGCCGCCGAGGTTGGGGGTTTTCATGTCAAGGTAGACGGCGCGTGCCGTGCTGCCGGGATACCGCGATGCGAGCATACCTGTATCGGACTCGTATAGTTTAAAGGCCGTCGTTTTCTCCGTCCTCTTGAGAGGGCTTCGTGCCTCCGTCACCTGGGGGACCATCAATCCAACGCCTGCGTTCACCAGCCATAGGAAATCCTGCTCGTATTTTTGAAGACGAGCTCCCTCGCCTAGAGACGAGACGATAAAGCGATGGGACTCCGCCTCAAGCTGAACGGGAATTTGCTCGAAAATGGAGCGAACGTTAAACGCTCGAGTCGATGCATATTTAGAGATATCGCTTTTGTACTGATCGACTAGCTGAATTTGAAGCTCACGCGTTCTCACGAGCGAATAGCCCGAATCGATATAGTTCTGAACGACCTCCGGCATGCCGCCGCAAACGATATAGGCTCTAAAGTTTTTGAGCATCGCCTCATGAATATAGTTTTCGACGGGACGTCTCTCGACAAGGCGGCTGCGAATATCTGCAAGCACATTTTCGCTGACGCTGTTTGCCCAACAAAACTCTTCAAAATCCATCGGCCGCATAACAATGTGCTCGACATACCCTACCGGAAAAGAAGAGATCCCCTTAAACTCAGTCCCAAGCATAGACCCCGAGAAGACATAGCTAAAGCGTCCGTCCTCGACCAGCGCCTTCATAAGTGTAACGATCTGCGGATACTCCTGAATCTCATCGACGAAGATAAGCGTGTCTCCTTCAACAAGCGGTGCATCCGCAAGAAGGGCCACACGGTTGATGAAGTCAATGGAGTTCTTAGCGCCAACAAGTACGTCTCTTGCCTCGGCATCAAGTAGCAGATTGACCTCATAATACGAAGCGTAGTTGCTCTTTCCAAACGCGCGAATCGCATAGCTCTTGCCAATCTGACGCGCACCGGTAACAAGCAGGGCCTTATGGGAGTTATTCTTCCAGCTCAAAAGCCTATCAGTGGCCTTGCGGCGTAGCATTAAAACACCTCATTGACAAAAATTGGCAAATAGATTTGCCCCTAATCATACAAAAATTGACAAATAGATTTGACCCAAATCATACAAAAATTGGCAAATAGCAAAGCTCACTTAGGCCTCAAAGCCAGCGAGCCAGCACGGTACTTTGCGAAAAGGCTGGCGGCGCCGTTGTTGAGGGTGGCCAGGTTGACAGTGGCGCCGTTAGCGTTCTCGGCTGCTTGGGCGCGCAGGAGCGAAAGGGCGTCGGCAGCGTTCATGCAGAAGCCGACGGTAAAGTTCCATACTGCGAACTCGCAGTCGCTTGCCGCGGGGTGAAGCGCGATCGGGTATCCCTTATGTTGGATGAAAAGCCCCATGTTTTTGCAGGGGTGCATACTCGTCAAATTAATGTATAGAATCGCGTATAGTGCGAGTAAGATATTGCGCTGTCCGTTTTGTGTTTAGCAAAGATATAGTTTGCATAATCTGGTCTAATCCCTGCTCTATTTAAATAAAGTTGCACGTAAATGGCGTAGATATGCCTGAACTGGGCTTCTTTACGCTGAGCGGGTAAAATCGACCGTTCGCCGCTTAGGTATTTTCAAAATGAATAAAATGAGCGATAAAGAGAATATAAACCTTAATAAACTCGCGTATCGCACGGACGCGGGTTATTAATGGGTTGTAGGCCTTTTACAGAAAGGATTCCAGCAATGTCTAAGCCTCTTGGCAAGCCCGATCGTATTGTCGTCGCCCTTGGCGGCAACGCCCTCGGCAACAACCCCGTCGAGCAGATCGAGGCCGTGAGCAACACCGCCCACGCTCTCCTCGGCCTCATCGAGCAGGGCAATGAGATCATCATCACCCACGGCAACGGCCCGCAGGTCGGCATGATCCAGAACGCCTTCGCCGCTGCCCACGATGCCATCGGTACCCCCGAGATGCCGCTGCCCGAGTGCGGCGCCATGTCCCAGGGCTACATTGGTTATCACCTGCAGCAGGGCATCGGCCGCGAGATGCACAAGCGCTATAAGCGTTGGCACGCCGCCACCGTCGTCACCCAGATCGAGTGCGATCCCGACGATCCCGCGTTCAAGAATCCGACCAAGCCGATCGGCCCCTTCTACACCGAGGAGCAGGCCAAGGAGTTCATGGCCGAGGATCCCTCCAAGGTCTTCGTCGAGGATTCCGGCCGCGGCTGGCGTCGCGTCGTCGCTTCCCCCGATCCCAAGAAGATCGTCGAGGCTGACTCCATCCTCAACCTGCTCGACAACGAGTTCATCGTCATCGCCTGCGGTGGCGGCGGCATCCCCGTCGTCCGCGACTACGAGAACAAGGGCTGCTACAAGGGCGTTCCCGCCGTCATCGACAAGGACCTGGGCGGCGAGCTGCTGGCCGAGGACTGCGACGCCGACGTTCTGTTCCTGCTGACCGCCGTTGAGCATGTCGCCATCAACTTTGGCAAGCCCAACCAGGAGGAGCTCGAGGACCTCACCGCCGACGAGGCCGAGCGCCTGGCCGACGAGGGCCAGTTCGGCAAGGGTTCCATGGAGCCCAAGGTTCGCGCTGCCATCAAGTTCGCGCGTTCCCGCAAGGGGCGCACCTGCATCATCGGTGCTCTGGACAAGGCCGCCGAGACCATGGCCGGCCTCTCCGGTACCCGCATCCACGAGTAGTCTCTACTCTGTTGCATCTCTCGTGGGCGCCAGGCAAAGCGCCCACAAACTAGCCTCTCTTCATGAGCCCCGCAGTCCGCTCCGACTGCGGGGCTTTTGCTATTCACCTAGTCATTGGGGACGTTCTTAAACGACTAGTCAAACAAGAGCGTCCCCAATGACCACTCATTTAAGTCTGTCCCCAATGACTAGTAGTAGGCCCACATGGCTTCGACTTCGTTGAGGACCTCTACGACGCCCCAGCGACGGGCGCTGCGGCTGGCCGAGTTGGGGTCGTAGACGCCAATCTGGTTGGCATCGTCGATGCCGTAGAGCACGATATAGTGTCCAACGCTGGTAAAGGTGCCGGGGCGAACCGATGCGATGATGGGCGCACCCGAGCGCAGCGCCTGGGTGATGGAGCTGCGATCGATATGGAGCTCCGTTCCGTTAAGGCCCAGCTGCCATGCGCCGCGCGTCATAAATGACCATTCGGTGGCGCCGGTGGGGGCATAGTTGCCCGCCTCGGAAAGGGCGCACATATCGACCGGCGTCATATCGGCGTGGCCAGTCTTAAAGATATAGACCATGGTGAGGCAAGTGGGACCGCAAGCGTTTTCGCGAATAGTGCCACCGGCATAGGGTAGCTCCGACCATGCGGGGTCAATTTGGTAGATGTGGGGCATGGTGCCGGCACTCCACTGCGAGCGCGGGGTCGAAAAAGCAAATGAGTAGCCGGGTGCGACGGGAGCTTTAAGCAGCTTGTCCTCGGCAGTGGGCTCAAGACCGGCTGATCCGTGGGAGATACAGGATCCCAAAAACACAAAGACGAGGCAGGCGGCAATGGAGCAAAGCGCAAGGCGTAGGCGGCGGGCCGGAAGCACGTGCTTGTGGTATGCGACGCGGGGTGAGGGGCGGAATTGCCGCGATCGCGTTGAGGTCGCGAAAAGGAGCGTTTAACGTAGTAGTCGGTCTTACGGCGATCGTAGCGGCGCGGCTGCGATATGTCGGTCTGACGTTGGCGTGTGCTCGTACTCACGCGGTCTGACTGTTGCACGGTACGGCTTTGTTGCCGAGAAGAAGCCCCGGGCTGCTCTTGGGGGCGCTGCTGGTTGCCGTTGTCGGAGGTGCTTCTGGGCGTTGGCGTGGTGCGGCCGGCAAGGCGCACGCTTTGTGGCCGTTGGTCGCCGTCATTGTATCCGTATGCCATTCGAATCACCTTGCCTCGTGTGTAACTTGTCTATCCTACATAAAAAGATGCGCGACACATGGGTATGTGCGCCAAAAGCCTGACAAATGGTATGAACGTTGCCGCGCCGCGCGCCACGCGTCACGGCAACAGGTATTCAAAAGCAGACAAGATGAAAGCGTCCAAGACGAATGACGTCTCCCGCCGTTCGTCCCAAAAACGGCGCCGCTCGTTTTGCAGTTCTGCCTTCGGTCGAGCCTTGGACGGCGCTGCTGTGCCAAGGCCGTATCTTAAAGCCACGAAATAAAAGCGCGCGGTCAGACAGGTCGCGCAAGGGGTGACGCCGGGGGCGTCAAAAAGGAAAGGAGGGGAACAATGGCGGACAAGAACGCAGAAGTTGCAGTCGAGGACAACGGCGGCATGAAGAAAACGCTTTCGCTCTGGAACTTCTTCACCATCGGTTTCGGTGCCATCATCGGTACCGGTTGGGTTCTGCAGGTCGGCGACTGGATGGTCGTGGGCGGCGGTCCCGTTCCCGCTATGATTGCATTCCTCTTGGGCGCAATCTTCCTCGTGCCTGTCGGAGCTGTTTTCGGTGAGCTCACGGCTGCTATCCCCATTTCGGGCGGCATCGTCGAGTATGTCGATCGTAGCTTTGGCCGTACGATGAGCTACATCACCGGCTGGCTCCTGGCCCTGGGCAACGGCATCCTGTGCCCGTGGGAGGCCATCGCCATTTCGACCCTCGTGTCCGAGATGTTCGGCAGCCTGCCAGGCCTTGAGTGGCTGCGCGCCGTCAAGCTCTACACCATCCTGGGCGCCGACGTTTACCTGTTCCCGACGCTGATCGCGCTCGGCTTTGCAACCTACGTCATCTTCCTCAACTTCCGCGGTGCCAGCTCGGCCGCCAAGCTGCAGGCCTTCCTGACCAAGGCCCTGCTCTGCGGCATGCTGCTCGCCATGGGCGTCTCGCTGTTCACCGGTTCGCCGGACAACGCCATGCCCGTGTTCTCCCAGGTCACCGGTGCTGGCGGCGGCAAGCCCGCTACCGAGGGCGCCAGCCTGTTCGCCGGTATCGTGTCGGTCCTGGTTCTGACCCCGTTCTTCTACGCCGGCTTCGACACCATTCCTCAGCAGGCTGAGGAAGCAGCCGAGGGCCTCAACTGGAACAAGTTCGGTAAGATCATCTCCCTGGCCCTGCTGGCCGCCGGCGGCTTCTACATGGTCTGCATCTACTCGTTCGGCACCATCCTCGACTGGCATGAGTTTGTTAAGAGCCCGGTTCCCGCGCTTGCCTGCCTCAAGGGCATCAACATGCTCCTGTACCTGGCCATGCTCGTCATCGCCACGCTTGGACCCATGGGCCCGATGAACTCCTTCTACGGCGCCACGAGCCGCATCATGCTCGCCATGGGCCGAAAGGGCCAGCTGCCCGAGAAGTTCGCCGAGGTCGATCCCAAGTCCGGCGCTCCCAAGCTCGCCTGCGTCGTTCTGGGCGTCATCACCGTCGTCGGTCCGTTCCTGGGCAAGAACATGCTCATCCCTCTGACCAACGTGTCGGCTCTCGCCTTCATCTTCTCCTGCGGCATGGTCGCCCTCGCTTGCCTGCGCATGCGCTTTACCGAGCCCGACCTGCCTCGTCCCTACGAGGTGCCCGGCGGCAAGTTTGGCATCAGTCTCGCTGTTGCTGCCTGCGCCGTCATCATCGGCCTGCTCGTGATCCCGTTCTCTCCCGCCTCCCTCAACATGGTGGAGTGGAGCATCGTGATCGGCTGGTTGGCTATTGGCCTGGCCCTCATGGCTTTCACCAATTCCCGCAAAAAGTAACGCCTAGCCGGGGCGGATCGGGTGCGCGGAATCCTCTCTTCTGCGCACCGAACCCGGCACCACTTGGGTAGCTTTGTGAGGCCTTAACCCAACATGGCCTCGCCCACTATATGGATCCATAAGGAGGAACCATGTCCACTAAGTATGCAATCGTTGGCGGTAAGCTCATCGACGGTACCGGTGCCGAGCCGGTCGAGAACTCCCTCGTTCTCGTCGACGACAACGGCAAGATCGAGTACGCCGGTGTCATGCAGGACCTTCCCGAGGGCGTTGAGGTTATCGACGCCGCCGGCAAGACCGTCCTTCCCGGCCTGATCGACACCCACCTGCACTTCTCGGGCAACCTGACCGACGATGACACCGACTGGGTCATGCAGCCGCTCCTCGAGAAGCAGGCTGTCGCCGTCAAGCAGGCCTACGACTGCCTCACCCACGGCCTCACCACCGTCTGCGAGATCGGCCGCTTTGGTATCCAGATCCGTGACTGCATCGACAAGGGCGTCTTTAAGGGCCCGCGCGTTCTGGCAACCGGCCTTGGCTTCTGCCGCGTTGCCGGCCACGGCGACTCCCACCACTGCAGCCAGGAGCTCAACAAGGAATCGCACCCCTGGGGCGATCAGGTCGACGGTCCTTGGGATCTGCGTAAGGCCGTCCGTCGTCGCCTGCGCGAGAACCCCGATGCCATCAAGATCTGGGCTACCGGTGGCGGCATCTGGCGCTGGGACTCCGGCCGCGACCAGCACTACTGCTCCGAGGAGATCCAGGCCGTGGTCGAAGAGGCAAAGATGGTCGGCATCCCCGTGTGGAGCCACTGCTACAACAACCACGCCGCTGCCTACGATTCCGTTCGCTTTGGCTGCGAGCAGTTGATTCACGGCTTCGATATCGATGAGCGCACCATGGACCTCATGGCCGAGCAGGGCACCTTCTTCACCCCGACGATCGCCTTCCTGCCCACCTGGTACGCCACCTATCCGCCCGTCTACGTCCCCGAGCTGCACGACAAGTACGAGGGCACCCTGGTCGAGAAGGAGCTGCAGCGCAACTACGACTGCCTGCGCGAGGCCAAGAAGCGCGGCGTCGTCATGACGATCGGCTCCGACTCCTTCTCCTTCGTCACCCCGTACGGCACCTGCTCCATCGAGGAGATGTACGAGTTCGTCGACAAGATCGGCTTCACCCCGGTCGAGACCATCACCTGCGCCACCCTCAACGGTGCCAAGATGTGCCACATCGAGGACGAGACCGGTTCCATCGAGGCCGGCAAGTGCGCCGACCTGCTGGTCGTCAACGGTGACGTCGCCGCTGACATTCACGTGCTCAACACCGACAACATGGACGTCATCATGAAGGACGGCTGGATCGTCGAGGCTGGCACCTTTGGCGAGGCCAACAAATACAGCGCCTAAGATACCGTTTGTCGATGGCTGGATGTAAAACACAGTTTTTGATTGCATAATGCAATGGAGAGGGTCGCTTGCGGCCCTCTTTATTGCTATGGGTGCGGTAGATAAAAGGGGATGACGGTGGATTTAAACAGGCTGATTCTGGGCAAGAGCTACAACTCTACCAAGGTCTTTCGTACGGCCCAGCATGTGGTCCAGGCCATCCTGCTCGGTGTTGTCGTTCCGGCGCTTATCCTGTTGCTTATCTGGGATTTGACCGATAATCCCAACCCCGTCCCGGGCGTTGTCGTCATTGCCGGCTTGGTCATGCTGTGCTTTTTCTTCTCGTATGTCTTTGTGGTTCCCGATGACCTCACGTCGAGCGCAACCGACCGCACGCTCGCCATCGCATCAAAAATATTCGCCTATACGTCGCGTGGCCTTACGCCCGAAGCTGCCCTGGGCGCCTCCAAAATCATTCTGTCCGAAACTATCGCCTCGGCCATCTGCTTTACCGACGGCAAGCAGGTGCTGGCGAGCTGGGGCGAGGACTCGGCAAAATGCCCCGCGGGCACTCCGGTTGTGCTGCGGACTACGCTCAACGTGATCAACAGCGGTGAGCAAAGCGTATTTTCGCGCGATGCCTCGACTGAGACGGGCGGCTACTTTCCGCGCCTGCGCGCCGGTATCGTCGCACCGCTCACCGTGCGCGGGCATTGCGTGGGCACGCTCGAGCTGTATTATCCCCGTCTGAGCAGCATCGATATGCGCCAGACGGCGCTTGCCTCGGGCTTTGCCGACCTCATTTCCACGCAGCTTGCGAGCTTTGAGCTCGAGCGCCAGGACGAGCTTACAGCTCGCGTGGAGCTGCGCGCCTTGCAATCGCAGGTCGATCCTCATTTTCTGTTTAACACCATCAGCACCATCGTGTCGCTCGTGCGTACCGAGCCGGACAAGGCCAGGTCGCTGCTCATCGACTTTTCCAATTACTACCGTCAGACACTGTCCGATTCCGATACCCTCACAACGCTCGAGCACGAGGTGGAACAGGGCACTCGTTACATCAACCTTATGCAGGCCCGGTATGGCGACGGCCGTCTGCGCGTCTCGGTCGATATCGACTTTGAGGTGCGCGACAGCATGGTGCCGCCGTTTATCTTGCAGCCGCTGCTCGAAAACTGCATCAAGCATGCGCAGCGCGAGACCGAGCCGCTTTCTATTCGTGTTAGGGCTTTTGAGACCGATGACGGTCTGGAGATCATCGTCGAAGATGACGGCATCGGTATGAGCGAAGAAGTCTGCGCGCACCTGTTTGAGCAGCATCGCCGAGAGGAGCCCGAGAGCATTACCGCCGACGGCTCCATCAAGCGAGGCTGCGGCCTGGCGCTCTTCAACGTGCTTCAGCGCATCCATTTCTTTTACGGGGAAGATTCTGGCATGCGCGTGAAGTCCCAGGAGGGCGTGGGAACGCAGGTCATCGTCGAGCTGAACGGCGAGCCGCATGAGCCGGCGCCGATGAAGGTGTAGCGCGCGGTTGGATTGAGAGAGAAAAAAGAGGGGAAGCGCATATGTCCGAGGGATGGAACATCTTGGTGGTTGATGACGAGCCTCCTATTAGGGCTGAGCTACGTTATCTGCTGGAAAAGGATGCACGTGTGGGACAGATTGCCGAGGCGGGCAATGTCACCGAGGCCGTGGAGTCGATTCTGTCGAACAAGCCCGACGTGCTGTTTTTGGATATCACGATGCCCGGTCGCTCGGGAATCGAGCTTGCCGAGACGCTGCAGAACCTAAAAACGCCGCCGGTCGTGGTGTTTGTGACGGCATTTGCCGAGTATGCGGCCGATGCCTATAACCTCGATGCCATTGATTACGTCGTCAAGCCGGTCGAGGATGCCCGCCTGTCAAAGGCGCTCGATAAGATCGAGGCCGCCCTGGGCGTTCGTCGTGTCGTCCATGCTCCGCGCCAGCCTTTGCGTCTGACGGTGGACCGCGGGGGCAAAAAGGTGTTCATTCCCGCCGCAGACATCTGCTACTTTGAGGCGCGCGCCGATTTTTGCAACGCCATCTGCGCCGAGGGAACGTACCTGATCAATGAGTCGATCTCTTCGCTCGAGCGTCGCTTGGACTCCGAGGGCTTTATTCGCGTTCATCGCAGCTACCTAGTCAATTTGGAAGACGTGCACAATGTTGAGATTGGCTCCACGGGGTTGATGGAGCTCAGGCTCGACCGCGTGAGCTCGACGGTGCCCGTGTCCCGCCGTCGCGCTGCCGAGGTTAAAGCACACTTGGGGCTTGCGTAGACGGTCTGCGTGCTGTCGTTTACCATCGCAGGTTTGGCATGGGCGCGCGGTGGGCATAATGGGTGGCATCGAATGAAATCGAAAGGATCATTATGCCCGCGCTTATCACCCATCATCTGTTTGGCGAGGAAAGCATCGACCGTCTTCCGCAGGGCGTCATAACGTCCGATGAAGAGCGCATTGCCTTTATCTTGGGCAACCAAGGCCCCGACCCGTTTTTCTTTCACATTCTGACACCGCGTGTTTCCGACTGCACGCTGCTGGCGCAGGTCATGCATCGGTCGCGCATGTCTCGCCAGTTCGCGTGCCTGCGCGACGGCGTGTCGCATCTGCTGCCGCGCGACGCCAGCTTGGGTCGTGCCTTTGCGCTGGGCCTGCTGTCTCATTACGTGCTCGACCGCAACGCCCACCCCTTTGTCTATGAGCAGCAGTTTGGCATCGTGGAGTCCGATTCAGAGCTTGAGGATTCGAGCAGTCAGGTCCATGCCGTGATCGAGAGCGACCTGGATGTACTGATGCTGCAGCTTAAGCGCGATGGCGCTACGGTCGACGATTACCCGCCGGCGGGCGAGATCGTCACCACCGATCGCATCAGTCGCGTGGCCGGCGTGCTGATGAGCTATGTTGCCGGACGCGTGTACGGCATTGACATTCCGGCGGGGGAGTACGGTGCTGCCGTTGCCAATATGCAGCGACTTTACCGTGCGATTGAGCCGGCCGGCTCCGTAAAGACGCGCGCGATCTCGCTGGTTGAGGGGTTGGTGCACGACTACTCGCTGCTCGACGGCCTTGCCCATCGCGTGACGACGGAGCTGCCCGAGCGCACCGGTAACCTGGGCCATCTGACATGGAAGAATCCCTTTACCGACGAGGTCTCGAACGAGAGTTTCCCCGAGGTCTTTGATCGCGCGCTGGTCGATTACGAGTGCACGGTCGCGCGTTTTATCGAGACCGGTGACATGGAGGCCGTGACCGGTCACGTCAACTACAGCGGCCGCGTGCTCGGCACCGACGAGGAGTTCGACCGCGAGGAGTAGGGTCCGCTCCTGTCTCTTTGCCGAATCCTTACCGGCGCCTCCGTGCAATTGGGGTACGATGAACTAGCTGCATATCGGGCGAATACGAAGGGTCCCTGTCCATGAAATACACCAAGCTCGAGCGTAACTGGGTCATGTACGATGTGGGAAACTCGGCCCTCGTGCTGCTCAATACCTCGGTGGTGCCCATCTACTTTAACGCCATCAATACCGGTGCTTCCTCGGCAGACCTGGTGGTCGCTTGGGGCAACGCGCAGACGATTGCCTCGCTGGTCATTGCCATGCTCATGCCCATTCTGGGCGCGCTTGCCGATTACGCCGGCAACAAGATCAAGTTCTTCTTGGGCTTCTTCCTCACGGGCCTGGTTCTTTGCCTGGCGCAGGCTATCCCAATGTCCGCCATGGCATTTTTGACTGTGTACGTGCTGTGCACCATCGGCCTCAACTCTTCTATGACGTTCTACGACGCCATGCTGCCCGACATTACCACCGACGAGCGCATGGACGTCGTGTCCAGCTCGGGCTATGCCTGGGGCTACATCGGTTCCACCGTGCCGTTCATCATCTGCCTGGCGCTTATCATGGGTGGTCCCGCTCTTGGTGTCCCCACCATGCTGGCAACGCGTCTGTCGTTTATCATCACTGGTGCCTGGTGGCTCATCTTTACCCTGCCGCTCATTCGCACCTATAAGCAAAAGTACGGTCGCGAGCGTGGTCCCGAGGACACCATCGGCCACATCGTGGGCGGTGTGTTCTCCGAGGTCGGACACACCATGCGCGAGATCGCCCACAACAAGACCGTGCTGGTCTACATGATCGCGTTCTTCTTCTATATCGACGGTGTGCACACGGTCATTTCTATGGCCACCAGTTACGGATCGGCCTTGGGCATCGATTCGACGCAGCTGGTCCTGGCGCTGCTCGTCACGCAGTTTGTTGCTTTTCCGTCTGCCATCATTTACGGCAAGCTCGCCGGACGCGTGGGCACGCTCAACATGATCCTGGTGGCGGTCGCCGCCTACATGGGGATTGTGCTGTTCGCCGCGTTCTTCCTAAAGACCGCCTTTGAATTCTGGGTGCTTGCCATTATGGTCGGCCTGTTCCAGGGCGGTGTGCAGGCGCTCAGCCGTAGCTACTTTGGCCGCATTATCCCCAAGGAAAAGTCCAACGAGTACTACGGCTTCTTTGACATCTTTGGTCGTTATGCAAGCGTTATGGGCACCTTCCTGGTGTCGGTCGTCACCTCGCTGACCGGCAACCCCTCGCTGGGCGTCCTGTCTATCGGCGTGCTGCTGGTGGTGGGCTTTATGCTGCTGGTCCGCTTGTCCCGCATGACTCGGGCGGCAGGGCATGCCGCATAGGAGCGAGCGGCTATTGTGCCTGTCCACGGTACTCTTTTGGGGTTATCCGCAATAAACATTGCGACTTGCGAGCAATGATTTGCCCAAGTGGGTATGATGGAATCAGCTAGGTCGCGGGGCGTCGCCTGTGTTTGGCGGCGTCCCGTTTTTGTGTTGCAGGGAGGGTAAGGCATGAACGCCACGGTCGTGATTCCAACGTATTGGGCGGGCGATGACGCTTGCGCAAACGCCCCTGGCACCTATGACCATTCGACGCGACTCAACGCCGACAATCCCGAACTCGACCGCTGCCTGGCCTCGCTTGAGCAGGTACGTGACATCCCGCGCATCATCCTTTTGGTGGTCTGTCCCGTTTCTGCCACAGCCGATGTGTCGCTGCGCGTGCACGAGATTGTCGACGCGCATCCCACGCTCAAGGTCACCGTTGTCACCAACACCCAGGCCTCGCGCATCGCAGACCGGGTTGCTCAGATCGCGCCTAAGGGTTCGGGCGAGTGCGTGAGCCTGCGAGGCTACGGTGCCATCCGCAACATGGGGCTAGCTTGTGCCGCTGTGCTGGGGCATGACGCGGTTATCTTTTTGGATGACGATGAGACTGTCATCGACGCCGACTTTATGAAGCGCGCGACCTATGCGTTGGGGCAGCAGACGCGTCAGGGCTTGCCGATCTTGGTCAAGAGCGGCTATTTCTACGATCGCGACGGATCGCCGCTTGCTCCCACGGACAAGGCGGGCATCTGCCATCGTTGGTGGACCAAGCGCATCGAGTTCAACCGTTGGATGAAAAAGGCGCTCTCGGGCACCCGCATCTCGCGCTCCAACTACGTGTGCGGCGGCCTGATGGCCCTGCACGCCCGCGCCTTTACGCGTGTGGCCTTTGACCCGTTTATCACCCGCGGCGAGGACTTAGATTACCTCTTTAACATGCGTATGTTTGGCTACGACGTGTGGTTTGATAACGAGTGGACCGTGCGCCATCTGCCTCCGGAGTCCGAAAAGCGCTCACCGCGCTTTATGCAGGATGTATACCGTTGGTACTACGAACGGGCCAAGTTGACGTTCGCCGCGCATCAAAAGGAGCTCATCCCCGTTACGGCGGCATCGCTCATGCCCTACCCGGGCCCGTGGATTTCGCGCGAGCTCGACGACCGCGTGCGCAAGACCGCTATGGTCCGCAGCGTGTTTACCCGCGAGCATGAGGGTTACCTGCGCATCTGGCGCCATGGTATCGACGAGGCAAAGGCCTATGCGCGCCAAAACGCCGCAAGCTATCTGCGTTTCCAGAGCTTTTGGCCCAAGATCATGGACGGGCTTTGGCGTGACGCACAACTGATCAGTATCCTGGAGGGGGCCGAATGATCGACCGCCGCGCCCAGCGCGATAGTTCAATATCAATCTTTCGCATCATTGCCGTTGCCTGCGCCATTTGCGTGCTGGTGTACTTTATTTTTGCCTTGGTGACCGGTATCGAGCCGATCGCCACGGTGATTGCCTGCGCGCTGCTGTGCATCTTTCTGTGCATCTTTATCTTTTTGACGCTCAATCCCGATTCGGTGCGCTCCCAGTACACCGAGGAGACGCTCTCGGTGGCCTCGGCCATGCTCGAGGACATTAAGGGCGGTCTGACGCAGGAGTCGGCGCGTTTGGTGTGCCGGCGTATTTTGCCCGAGACGCGCGCCATGACGGTGGCCATCACCGACGAGGAGAACGTGCTTGCCTGCGCGGGCGAGTTTGAGGAAAAACTGCTGCCCGATACTCCCATCCACACGCTTGCCACACGCTACGTTATCGAACATGGCATCGTGCAGTCGTTCAACCGTATGGTGGATGTCGTGGGCTCGGACGGCTCGCACAACCAAGTCCCCGCCGGCATTATCGCCCCCATCAAGGTGGGCGATCGTACCGTCGGTACGCTCAAGTTCTACTACAAGACCCCGCGCGCCGTCGACCGTACCCAGTACGCGCTTGCCTCGGGCTTTGCCGAGATCTTGTCCACACAGCTCGCCATCCACGAGCTCGAGGTGCAAAAGGAGCTCACGGCGCGCGCCGAGGTGCGTGCGCTGCAGGCGCAGATTAACCCGCACTTCCTGTTCAACACGCTGAACACCATTGCATCGTTTACGCGCACCGACCCGCTGCGGGCCCGCGAACTGCTTCGTGAGTTCTCATCGTTCTATCGTGCCACGCTCGACAACTCGGGATCGCTTATTCCGGTCTCGCGCGAGGTCGCACAGACCAAGCGCTACCTTACCTTTGAGAAGGCCCGCTTTGGCGAGGACCGCGTGCTTGCGACGTTCGATGTGTCCGAGGACGTGGAAGATACGCTGGTGCCGGCGTTCGTGATCCAGCCGATTGTCGAGAACGCCGTACGTCATGGTATGGGCGATGACGACGCCCTGAGGATCGACGTGACCGTTCACCAAGACGGCGAGGATGCAATCTTGATTGCCGTGGCCGATAATGGCGTGGGCATGGATGAGGGTACCGCCGCCAGACTGTTTGACGAGCGCTCTGCCCGTCCCGACGCCAGCTCTCCCCAGGGTGGCGGCGCCGGTGTGGCCATGCACAATATTTCGGAGCGCATCCATCGCTTTTATGGGCCGCACTCCTATACGCGTGTCGAATCGGCGCCGGGCAAGGGCACCAAAGTGCTCCTTCATCTTGATTTGTCAGAGAGCATCTTTGACATTCAAGAGTAAAATAAAAGGCTACGGGCTCAACGTCATGCGACGGATGCCCGGCGTAGTTAGTTGACGAAAGGTTTTATCCCTATGCTGCGTGCGATGATTGTGGATGATGAGGCGCCGGCTCGCTCGGAGCTTCGCTTCCTGCTCGAGCAAACGGGCAAGATCGGCACGATCACGGAGGCGTCGAGCGTCCGCTCCGCCATCGAGATGCTTATGGAAAGTCGCGTGGATGTCGTGTTTCTCGATATCTCGATGCCCGGTGCCTCGGGCCTGCAACTTGCCGAGGCGCTGCATAAGCTCAAAAATCCGCCGGCGATCGTGTTTGTGACTGCGTATAGCGACCATGCGGTCGAGGCATTCGACGTGGATGCCGTCGATTATCTGATGAAGCCGGTCGAGGAAGCTCGCTTGGATCGCGCGATCGAGAAGGTCATGCAACGCGCCAAGCCGGTTACGGACAGCAAGGTGACCATCGAGCGTATCCCGGTGGAAAAGGGTGGCCGCAAGGTGCTCATTCCCGTGGACGACATTCGCTTTATCATGGCCAAGGACGATTACTCCTGCATCTATACCGTCGATGATCGCTTTTTGTCGACGACCTCGCTGGCGCAGTTTGAGGCCAAGCTCTGCGACTTTGGCTTCTTCCGTGTTCACCGCCGCTATATCGTCAACTTGGCGTGCGTTACGGACGTCGAGACGGTGCCCTCGGGCGCCATCCAGCTGGGCATTACGGGCGTCGACGAACGCGTGCCGGTTTCGCGCCGCCGCGTCGTGCCGCTCAAGAAGGCTCTGAGTCTCTAGCACACTGGCCCCGCAGCCCTGTAGACCCATCGTCTGCGGAGCCGTGGGGCCTTTTTTGTATGTATCTGCCGAATCGTTTTTGCGGAAGGGATCCCATGAACAGTGCAAGCGCCAAGCGTATCGACATCATCTCGGACACCCACGGCTATCTTTCGCCTGCGCTCCTGGATGAGCTTGAAGGCGCAGACCTGATTATCCACGCCGGCGACCTCACGTCAGAGATGGACTACGAGCACCTATGCACCATCGCCCCCGTGCGGGCCGTACTGGGCAACAACGATTATTACCGCGACTACGGCCCCGATGTAGACCGTCTTGCTCTCTTTACCTACGAAGGCCTCAAATTCGCCGTAGCCCACTACCGCGAAGACCTTCCGGTGGGATCCGTAGACGTAGCCATCAACGGCCATACCCACGTAACCAAAGAAGTCCAAGTGGGCCGTTGCTTAGTCCTCAACCCAGGCAGCGCCAGCTACCCCAGAGGCACCCGAGGCCCCACCATGGCCAGAATGCTAGTAAAAGACGGCAAGATTATAAGCACCAAGTTTATTGACCTAGACTAACCGCAACAAAAACGGGGGATGCACAAATGCATCTCCCGTTTTTTATGAGCCAAAGGTCAAAGTTCAACAAAATCCATCAGACCAATCCCGCCGAGGAGCACGCGGGCTAGCCGCGCAGCGGCGCACGCCCGCAAAACTGGTTGAATAATGTTACGGCAGGGAGGGTCTCCGGGGCTGGGGGCGGGGGTTAAGTTTGTCGCGAGTTCCGCACGCAAAGGAAAGCACTTAATGTGCTTTCCGTCTTGCGCAGGACTGTAGAGCAGCAAACTTAACCCCCGCCCCCAGCCCCGGAGACCCTCCCGGAGGGACCGAAAAATTTTTTCAAAAAAGTTGTTGCGCGCCGGACAGACTTCTGTGTATACTAATCCCCGCAGCGCACGCGAGCGGAAACAAACGCGAACGCCTGCCTGGGGAGTTAGCTCAGTTTGGTTAGAGCGCCGGCCTGTCACGTCGGAGGTCGCGGGTTCGAGCCCCGTACTTCCCGCCAACGCAATTAAAGCCACGTCTTCGGACGTGGCTTTTTGCGTTTGATGCACTTTGTTTCGATAGAACGATCGCCCTGATGCATCTTTGCCCAGAATCCCCGCGCCTTCGGGAACGCAAGTAAAATCCAATAAGCATATCTGTCTAAACAACAGCTTTGTTGCGCAACACCTGTTCAACGAGACAGGGGGTTAGGTTATACTAAATTGCACTGTAGGCCGCATCTGATGCATTTCGCTCCAAGCGCGGCACTCAGTGGATATCCGATTTACCATTTGGATGTCCTAGCGGTCATTTAGCGTCTCGACACAAGCTCGGCCCCGGAGCTCGTTCGAGCTGTTCGTATTCCTTGAAAGGGGAAAAATGGACATATCGAGGAAGACTGATTACGCCCTTCGTATGCTGGCGATGCTTGCCGAGGATCCGGAGCGTTTGCTTTCTGTTCGCACCGCTGCCGAAGAGGTCAATGTCCCGTATTCGTTTGCCCGTTCGATTCAGCACGGTTTGGTCCAGGCCGGTATTGTGGAGAGCCTGCGTGGCGTCCACGGTGGCATGCGTCTCAAGGTCAGTCCGGACGACGTTACCATTCGTCAGGTCGTCGAGGCCGTTCAGGGCCCTATGGTTATGAATGATTGCACCGCACCCGATGGCGACTGTGCGCGCATGGGCACGTGCTGCTATCATCCCCTGTGGGCCGGAGCTCAAGCATTGATGCGCGACTACCTCGATTCCGTTTCGCTCGGCGACATCGTCGCTCACCGCCAGTTCCCGGCCGTCGATCCCAAGTTCGCCGACCGCGAAGCGTTTCCCGAGTACGCCACCTGTGCGTATACATGCCGGGAGGAATAGCGCCGCATAAGGAGCATAGATATGATTCAGGACCCCTTTCGTTCGATGATTCGTTCGGAAGGGGTCCTGCGTTATCGCGACCTTCCGTGGCGCCGCACGCGCGATCCGTACATCATTTGGCTTTCCGAGGTCATGTTGCAGCAAACACAGGTGCCGCGCGTGGAGACGCGTATGCCGGCGTGGCTCGATCGCTTTCCGACCGTGCAGGCGCTTGCCCAAGCCGCGCCTTCCGATGTTTTGGACGCTTGGCAGGGCATGGGCTACAACCGACGCGCTCTGGCGCTCCACAAGGCCGCTCAGCGCGTTGTGGAGGACTGGGACGGTGAGTTTCCGCGTGAGACGCGTGACTTGGTCGCTCTGCCTGGTATTGGCCCGGCAACGGCGCAAGGTATCCGGTCGTTTGCGTTTGACCTTCCAGGCGTGTATCTGGAGACCAACGTGCGCACGGTCTTTCTGCATCACTTCTTTCCCGATGTACCGGCTGTTCCCGACCGCGAGCTGGTGCCGCTGATTCAGGCGGCCTGTCCGGCGGTCCCCGGTGCGGCGACCGACGAGATCGCTCCCTTTGCCGTGCCGCTCGATGATGCCGACACGCCGCGCGCGTGGTATTACGCGTTGCTGGACTACGGCGCATATCTAAAAAAGACGTTGCCCAATCCGTCCAGGCGCTCGGCGGGCTATAGCCGTCAATCAAAGTTTGAGGGCTCACGTCGCCAAAAGCGCGCGCATATCGTGCGCATGTTGCTGGCGGCGCGCGATGGCCAACCGGCGGGGATTACGCTTGCTGATGCCGTGGTGGGCGTTAACGATATGGAAGCGGCGGCTGGGCGCGGGCCGGTCGAGCGCGAGCTTGTCGCGGGCATTCTGGCCGACCTGGAGCGTGAGGGCTTTTGCCG
Organism: Collinsella sp. AM31-2AC; assembly: GCF_003469285.1. Taxonomy (NCBI): domain Bacteria; kingdom Bacillati; phylum Actinomycetota; class Coriobacteriia; order Coriobacteriales; family Coriobacteriaceae; genus Collinsella; species Collinsella sp. AM31-2AC. Next base: position 135,314 of record NZ_QSJB01000001.1, on the reverse strand, counting down.
AGCCGAGGGCGATCGCTGGCTGAGCATTTAGCCCGTGGAAATCTGAAGAACAGGATTGTAAGGTTTAGATTTCCGACATGAGGGCATCCTAAAGACGAGGCCGCTCGAAGCCTACGGGCGGCATGCGTTGAAGGGAAGTACACCTATGGATTTTGAGAATTCCCAAACCAAGAAGAACCTCGAGACCGCTTTTGCCGGTGAGTCCCAGGCACACACCAAGTATCGCTACTATGCCTCCAAGGCAAAGAAGGACGGCTACGTTCAGATCTCGAACATCTTTGCCGAGACGGCTGGCAACGAGTCCGAGCACGCCAAACTGTGGTTTAAGTATCTGCACGATGGCGCCGTCCCCGATACCCTGGACAATCTGCGCGATGCCGCCGCGGGTGAGAACTACGAGTGGACCACGATGTACGACGAGTTTGCCAAGACCGCCGAGGAAGAGGGCTTTGCCGAGATTGCCGCAAAGTTCCATGGTGTCGCCGCCGTCGAGAAGGCCCACGAGGAGCGCTACAACAAGCTCGTCGAGCGCATTGAGTCGGGTGAGGTGTTTGAGCGCGAGGGCGTAAAGGTGTGGAAGTGCCTGAACTGCGGGCACCTGCACGTTGGTGCCGAGGCGCCTGAGGTGTGCCCGGTGTGTAACCACCCGAAGGCGTACTTTGAGGAGCAGGTGGTGAACTACTAGCGCTTGGTGCCGGCTGCTGCGGAGCGCAGGGCGGGAGGCCGGATCGCCTTCCCTCCCCGCTCACGGCTCCGCAGGGTCGCGTTGAGGGAAGACGATCCGGCCTCCCGCCCTGCGCTCCGGCTTCGGGTCGTTGCGTGCTCGCTACAGAAAAGCTGATATTAAAGGTTGTGTGCCGCCCCTTTTTGGGACGGCACGTTTTTGTGGGGTCCCGGTCTCCACAATTTTCGTCAAGCTATTGGTTAGATTTTGGTCAGTTGGCGTAAGGGCGGAAGGCCAAAAGATTGTTGGCGAAAAAAGCTCAGAGAAAGTGCTGGTAGGGGAGTTGTTGAGCTTTTCGACAGCTTTTGAGCAAAAGAAACTTTGTGGCTATTGCCGGCGATTGCGTTGTCGCGGTCATGGCGGTGCGGGATGCTGGTCGTAAGCGTCGAATGCTCCGATTTTGGAGGCCAGCATGGATCTGTTTCTTGAGACTCCGCAGCAACAAGCTGAGCGTATGCTGCGTCAGCAGCAACGACTCATGGAGATACAAATGCAAGGGGCGGCAGTCCAGCCCTTTGCGCAAAATGTCGTGCCCGCTGCTGTACCTGCAGCTGTGCCCGGGTGCGAATCGGCACCAGAGGCCTATTCCGTACAGCAAGATTCATATGCGCAGGAGCTCGCGTTCGACAAGCGTCGTGCGCGTCGTCGCCGCGTGGGCCAGCGCCTGCGCACCTTGGCGATGATCGTGCTCGTCCCGTTGGGGCTTGCGGCCATCTTTCTGGCGTCGTATGCCCTCACGTGCATCCTCAACGGTGCATCGCCCAACGAGGTGCTCCAACATCTAGCGGCCCTGGGCCAGCGCCTGGGTGACGTCATAACAACCATCCGCGCCGGCTGGGAGAGCTAGCGTTTGTCACATTAGGACTTCTAGGGTGTAGGGATTCTCGCCACGAGTAGGATTCTTGCATCCTGTGGGTCCTGTCGTGCGACTGAATAGTATTATTGAAGATGAATAATAATAGGATTTGCTATGTATAAGCAGGATTTAGAGCAGACTCTTTTGGATATTGACGAAGAGGCGGAGCTGGAAATGGGTCCAAGAGACGATAGACCGAGCGTTGTATTGGTGGGAGGAAGCGCCTTCATGCTAAACGATGTGACGAATCGGTCGGTTACACATGACATTGATGTGTTTGAGGCAGACAGGTGCCTCCGCGAGATCATAGCTCGATACCCCGAGGTGAATGGCATGGCAGTGGCATATTGCAACCAGATGCCATTCAATTACGAAGATCGACTGATCCCATTGGAGATTGGGGCGCATTTTATCAGGTACTTTACGCCATCTTTGGAGGATCTGGCGGTGATGAAGCTTTATGCCTATCGTCCGAACGACATCGTCGACCTCCATAGTCGAACATTTATCGACCGACTTGATTGGGATCTGCTCGAGCGGCTTATATTCGATGAAGGAGAGGCGTTGGCCTCGTCGCCTTCAGAGCGGAGTTATCAAGAGATGGTCTGCGCATACAGGCAATACAAAAAGGAGGTGCTCGGTTGAATCTGACTTTTGAGGGATTTTTGAAAGGCTATTGCCGAGAGCTGTCCGGACAGCAGTCGCTGAGTTTTAGGAAGCTTGTAAAGCAGGCAACAACGGTTGAGCCGCGTGTGGCGGAGCCTCTGTTTTTGCTCGCTTTGGCGCAGGGTAAGGCCGAATACGTTCTGGGTTTATCCGAGGGCTCGTGGATGGAAGAGGGCTATCGAGGTGTTTTGTCTCTGTATGGCCAAGCGAGTAGCCTGGCATCTCTATGCTCCGAGGATAAGCTCCCCAATCGTTACGCCAACGTTTGGCGTGCGTATAGAGGGGTGAAAGAAAAGCCAGCGGCCGACAGAAGGGTGAACGCCCTGATGAGAAAGAGAACACTTAAAGCATTGGAGGAATCGGGTGTAACGCGCTACGGTCTCTGCCGCGATTTGAATCTGAATAAGGGAAACGTGTACGCATACTTAGCCGGTGATGACTCGAAGGTGAGCAGGAAGACAGCGCGTCGCATTATGGAATATGCGGAGGAGAGAAGCACCCAAGAAGGGGCCGGGCGCCCGGTGCGTGTGGCAGGGTAAGATTGATCGCGGTTTTGATTGATAATCGATTGGGTTTGTTGGGCGGAGTCTATGTCTGCTATTGATATTGCGCTTGTTGTGATTGCCTTGGTGGCGGTGGGAGTTGCTGCGGTCTGCGCCCTGCAGCTTAAGGGCCTTCGTGCCGAGTTGCGAGAGCGTGGCGGCAACGAAGCGGAGACGCTCGCGGCGCTCGAGCAGGCCAACAGCGCGCTCGATGCCCTCAACGTCGCGCTGACAGAAACCCGCCGCACGGCAAACGCCATCGCGCAGCAGCAGACGACCGATGCGGCCGTGGAGCAGCAACGCTACCTGACCATCGCGCGAGAGTTCTCGCAGGCCGGCGACCGTATGGATGACCTGCGCCGCGAGACGGCCCAACAGCTCGGTGCCAACCGCGAGGGCATCGAGCACCGCCTGGACAAGGTGCGCGAGACGGTCGATGCCCAGCTGGGCGCCATCCGCAAAGACAACAACGTGCAGCTCGACCAAATGCGTGCGACGGTGGACGAGAAGCTCTCTCGCACGCTCAACGACCGTCTGTCTGCATCGTTTAAGCAGGTGAGCGACCAGCTCGAGGCCGTGTACAAGGGCCTGGGCGACATGCAGTCTATCGCCACCGGCGTGGGCGACCTTAAGCGCGTGCTAGGCAACGTCAAGGCGCGTGGCATTTTGGGCGAGGTGCAGCTGGGTGCAATCCTGGCGGACATTCTTACGTCCGACCAGTATCTGGAAAACGTTGCCACCAAGCCCGGCGCCTCGGAGCGCGTTGAGTTTGCCGTCAAGCTGCCGGTAGACGAGGGCGATCCCGTGCTGCTGCCGATTGACTCCAAATTCCCGGGCGACGCGTACGAGCATCTGCTCGACGCCCAGGAGTCGGGTGACGCTGAGGCCGTCGCCGCAGCGCGCAAGACGCTCGATGCGATGGTCAAGCGTGAGGCAAAGGACATCTGCGAAAAGTACCTGAGCGTGCCCGCGACCACCAATTTTGGCATTCTGTTCGTTCCGTTTGAGGGCCTGTACGCCGAGGTCGTCAGCCGCCCCGGGCTTATCGAGACCCTGGGTCGCGACTATCACGTCAACGTTGCCGGCCCCAGCACCATGGCGGCCATCCTCAACAGCCTGCAGATGAGCTACCAGACGTTTAGGCTGCAAAAGCGCACCGACGACGTGCTGCGCGTGCTTTCTGCCGTCAAGGCCGAGCTGCCGCGCTATCAGGCGGCGCTGCGCCGCGCCCAGCAGCAGATCGAGACCGCGGGCAAAACGGTCGAGGGCATCATCACCACGCGCACCAACGTTATGGAGCGCAAGCTCAAGGATATCGACGCGCTGGAAGACGCGCGGGAGGCCGACGAGATTTTGGGACTCACATCCGCGGAGCTGCTCGCAGACCAAAAAGACGAGGACTAGCTGCATCTGATGACGGGGCGCCGGCGTAAACGCGGGGCGCGGGCGCTTTTCGCATCGTGCTTGCCTGAAGTGCGCTTCAGTGTGCAACAATGGCGTTTCGCCCTATCAGACGCGAAAGGAAGTCCATGTCTCAGAGAAGCACCAGTCCGCTCAAACGTTCCACCGTGCGCCGCACGCTCCAGCGTTTTTGGGACGTCACGCGCACACAGCCGCTGATCGTCTTTCTCTCGGTGTTCTCGTCGGCCGGCTACATCTTTTTGCTCACGTTTGCCAACACCTACGTGATGGCCCTTATCGTCGACCGCGTCCAAGTCGGTCCCGTGGCGGGCGACCAGGTGTTTGAGGTCTTTGGTCCCTACATTCTGGCGCTCGTGCTCGTTAACCTGGTAGGCCAGATTCTCTCCAAGCTGCAGGATTACACCGTCTACAAGCTCGAGATTGCGGGCAACTATCACCTGGCGCGCCTGTGCTTTGACACACTCTCCAATCAATCCATGACATTCCACACCAGCCGCTTTGGCGGATCGCTTGTGAGCCAGACGAGCCGTTTTATGAGCGGCTACACGGGCCTGGTGGACGTGACGGTGTATTCGCTCATTCCCACCATCACCTCGGTTGTCTGCACGGTGGCGGCGCTCGCTCCGGTGGTGCCGACGTTTACCGTGATCCTGGTGGGCATTATGGTCGTCTACATCGCGTTTGTCTGGCTTATGTATAAGCGCATCATGCCGCTTTCGGCCGCGACGTCCGCCGCGCAGAACAAGCTGGCGGGCGTGCTGTCCGACGCGGTCACGAATATCCTGGCCGTCAAGACCTGTGGGCGCGAGGACTTTGAGCGCGACCTGTTCGATGCCGCCGACCGCGCCGCGCGTGACGCCGAGACGGTTTCGATGCACGCCATGATGCAGCGCAACTTTACGACCTCGGGCCTTATCGTCATCACCATGGCCGTGGTGAGCGTGTTCGTCGCGGGCGGCAACGCGTGGTTTGGCATCTCGGCCGGCGCGCTCGTCATGATCTTTACCTATACGTACAACCTCACCATGCGTCTGAACTACGTAAGCTCCATGATGCAGCGCATCAACCGCGCGCTGGGCGATGCGGCCGAGATGACGCGTGTACTGGACGAACCGCGCCTGGTAGCGGACGACGAGAACGCCCCCGAGCTCAAGGTGGGCGAGGGCGCGATTGATTTTGAGCACCTGAGCTTTGCATACCGTGACGCCGCAGCGGGCGAGAGCGTGTTCGACGACCTGACGCTTCATGTGGCAGCGGGCCAGCGCGTGGGCCTGGTAGGCAAATCGGGCTCGGGCAAGACGACGCTCACCAAGTTGTTGCTGCGCCTGGACGACGTACAGGGCGGCCGCGTGCTCGTGGACGGCCAGGACGTCTCGCGCTGTACGCAGCAGAGTCTGCGCCGTCAGGTTGCCTACGTGCCGCAGGAGGCGCTGCTGTTCCACCGCTCCATTCGCGAGAATATCGCCTATGGACGCCCCGACGCCACCGACGAGCAGATCCGCGAGGCGGCTCGCTTGGCTAATGCGACCGAGTTTATCGACCGCCTGCCCCGTGGCTTTGACACCATGGTGGGCGAGCGCGGCGTTAAGCTTTCGGGCGGCCAACGCCAACGCGTGGCCATCGCCCGCGCTATCCTGACTGACGCGCCGATTCTGGTGCTCGACGAGGCGACGTCTGCCTTGGACAGCGAGTCCGAGGCGCTGGTGCAGGAGGCGCTCGAGAACCTCATGCGCGGTCGCACCTCCATTGTGGTGGCACATCGCCTGTCCACCGTGGCGGCGCTCGACCGCATCGTGGTGCTGGCGGACGGCGAGATTGTCGAAGACGGTACGCATGCGCAGCTTGTCGAGGCGGGCGGCGAGTATGCGAGCCTGTGGGGTCGCCAGACCGGCGCATTTTTGGAGGCGTAAAGACCCCATACGTGGGACAATCGTGCCCATAGGTTTGTTACGCCGCCGAGCCGAGGAGTCGTTATGCCACGCGAGACCAATGCCGCCAAACGCGAGCGCGCCGTTGAGGTGTGCGAGCGCCTCAACCGTCGCTATGGCCCGGTCGAGTGCTTTTTGGACCACGAGAATCCCTTTAGGCTGCTCATCGCGGTGCTACTCTCGGCGCAGACGACCGACGCGCAGGTCAACAAAGTGACGCCGAAGCTGTTTGCCCAGTGGCCCACGCCCGAGGCTATGGCGGGGGCGAGCGTGGCCGATGTGGCCTATACCATTAAGTCACTCGGCTTTTATAAGAGCAAGGCCAAGCACGCCGTGGAGGCCGCGCAGATGATCGTTGCCGATTACGGCGGCGAGGTACCTGCCGATATGAAGGAGCTCGTTAAGCTGCCGGGTGTTGGCCGCAAAACGGCGAACATCGTGCTCAACGTGGGGTTTGGCATTGTCGAGGGCATCGCGGTCGATACGCACGTCAACCGCATCGCGCACCGCCTGATGCTGAGTCCTAAGACGCATGCCAAAGAGCCGCTCAAGACCGAGCAAGATCTGCTCAAGATTTTGCCGCACGAGTATTGGGAGTCGGTCAACCACCAGTGGATCACCTTTGGTCGCGAGATCTGCGACGCCCGCAAACCCAAGTGCGACGAGTGTCCGCTGGCGGATTTGTGCCCCAGCGTGCGCGTTTTGGGGTAGCTGTTTGGCGTGCGCTGGCGTGCCTACCTCATGCGCTACCATGACAGGCAATGAAATCCGCCGCATACCCGCCGAGCTTGCCCCGGCGGGCTTTTGGCGTTGCAATGCCGGAGGAACAGCATGCTCATTCATCGTATAGCCGCGCAGCTCTACACTGCCGAGGCCTTGCAGACCGTTGAGACCGGACTCGATGCCGGCGAGGACGTGACGCTGGCCGTGTCGCAGTCGGGCCGCACGCTTATGGCGGCCGCCCAGTTTGCGCGCCGTCCGCGCCCGACGGTCTACATTGTGAGCGGCGAGGACGCGGCCGATCGCGCTGCACGCAGCCTTGCCGCCTACGTGGGCCTGGCGCATGTGTGCCGTTTTCCCGAGCGCAAGGACTATCCGTGGCGCGAGCAGGCGCCCGACGACGCTGTGGTGGCGCAGCGCTGCGAGGCTCTGGGGCGCATCGTGCGCGGGGACAACTGCATCATGGTTGCTTCGGCCCGTGCGCTGCTGCGCTGCGTGCCGCCGGTCGAGAGTCGCTATTGGGAGTCCACGACCTTTACGGTGGGCGAGGAGATTCCTTTTGACGAGGTGCCGCAGCGCCTGGTGGGCATGGGCTACACCAATGCCGGCGCCGCCGACGCGCCCGGCCTGTTCCGCGTGCACGGCGACACCGTCGAGGTGTTTCCCGCGCAGGAGAAGGCGCCCGTGCGCATCGAGTTTTTTGGCGACGAGATCGACCGCATCCGCCGTATGGTGAGCTCTACGGGCCAAACCATCGGCAATGAGGACAGCATCGAGATCTTCCCGTGCCGCGAGTTGGCACTTACCGATGAAGCCGTCCACAACATGCACGTGGCGCTCTACCGCGCCAGCCAGGACGATAGCAAGCTGGCGGCACTGCTCGAGATGGTGGATGCACGCATCGTCACGCCCGAGCTCGACCGCTTTTTGCCGGTGATGTACGGCCAGACCGTGAGCCCGCTGGCACACGTGAGCGGCAAGGCGCTCGTGGTCCTGTCCGAGCCGCGCTCGCTGTTCGACGACTGCCTGCGCGCCTACGAGGATATCGAGGCGCGTGCCGGCGAGGCGGGGATTGACCGACTGGACGGTCTGTATGTGCGCGCCCAGCAGCTCGACTTTGGTGCCCAGCAGCGCTTGAACTACGTAAGCCTCATCCGTGCCGGCGGCGCGGTTACGGCCGAGCTCAAGATTGAGCAGCCTGCTATCGCAGGCTCGGACAACCGTTTTATGACGCGCATTCAGGAAGTCGTGGGCAAGCGCTACGCCTGCGTGTTTGCCATTCCCGATCGCGGTGCGCGCGAGTCGATGGAGCTCACTTTTGGTGACGAGGGCATTACCTTTGAGGAGTCGCTGACGGCAGCGCCCGAAAATGCCGGCGCTATCGGCGACCGCGTGCGCGTGGCAGCGGCGGATTCTGCCGACCGTGCTGCCCGCCAGGATGCCCATGCTGCAATCCGCGAGCGCCGCGCCGACGCACTCAACGCCCGCTCGCTCGAGGCGGGCGCGGTCCAGGCTGCCGCCGGTGCCGCCGTGCCCACCATCTCACGCGGACGCGTGACCTTTGTCGATGCCGCCCTGCCGCAGGGCGTGGTAGTGCCCGATGCCAACCTGGCCGTGTTCTCGATCGCCGACCTCAACGCCCGCATGGACGCCAACCGCGCGCGCAGCCGCCGCAAGGTGGACATTACGCAGATCACGTTCCCGTTTAAGCCGGGCGACTACGTGGTGCACGCCACTCACGGCATCGCGCTCTTTAGCGAGATCGCGCGCCAAGAAGTGGGCGGCAAGGAGCGCGATTACTTTTTGCTGGAATATGCCGACGGCGACAAGCTCTACGTGCCGCTCGAGCAGGTCGACCGCATCACGCGCTATGTTGGCCCCGACGGCGACAAGCCGCGCCTGACCAGGCTCAACACTGCCGACTGGACGCGTGCCACCAATAAGGCGCGCAAGAACGCTAAAAAGCTGGCGTTTGACCTGGTCGATTTGTATACGCGCCGCTCGTCGATTACCGGTATCGCCTGCCCGCCCGACACGCCCGAGCAGATCGAGATGGAGGAGAGCTTTCCTTACGACGAGACGCGCGACCAGTTGGAGGCCATCGCCGACATTAAGGCCGATATGGAGGCGCCCAAGCCCATGGATCGCCTGCTGTGCGGCGACGTGGGCTTTGGCAAGACCGAGGTCGCCCTGCGCGCAGCGTTTAAGTGCGTGGACTCCGGCCGCCAGGTCATGGTGCTCTGCCCCACGACTATTCTTGCCCAACAGCACTATGAGACGTTCTTTGAACGCTTTGCCCCGTTTGGCCTTGAGGTCGAGGTGCTCAGCCGCTTCCGCACGCCGGCGCAGCAAAAGCGCGCGCTCAAGGCGTTTGCCGAGGGCACGATCGATGTGCTCATCGGCACGCATCGTCTGCTTTCGGCCGATGTGAACCCTAAGAACCTAGGCCTGGTGATCATCGACGAGGAGCAGCGCTTTGGCGTGCAGCACAAGGAGCAGCTCAAGAACCTGCGCGAGCAGATTGACGTGCTTACGCTTTCGGCCACGCCTATTCCGCGAACCATGCAGATGGCCACGAGCGGCGTGCGCGACATGAGCCTGATCACCACGCCGCCGACCGGGCGTCGCCCCGTGATCGTGCATGTGGGGGAGTACGACCCCGATGTGGTGAGCGCGGCGATTCGCCTGGAGGTGGGCCGCGGCGGCCAGGTGTACTACGTATCCAACCGCGTCAAGACCATCGACGACGCCGTGGCGCGCGTGCACGAGGCCGCGCCCGAGGCGCGCGTGGGCGTGGCGCACGGCAAGATGAGCCCGCGCGAGGTCGAGGACGTGATGATCGAGTTCGCGACCAAGAAGATCGATGTGCTCATCGCCACGACCATCGTGGAGAGCGGCATCGACAACGCGACCGCCAACACGCTGATCATCGAGGATTCGCAGCGTCTGGGCCTGGCGCAGCTCTATCAGCTCAAGGGCCGTGTGGGCCGCTCTGCCACGCAGGCCTACGCGTACTTTATGTTCCCGGGCGAGCTGCCGCTCACCGAGGAGGCGACGGCGCGCCTGACCGCACTGTCCGAGTTCCAAGACCTGGGCAGTGGCATGCGCATTGCCATGCGCGACCTGGAGATTCGCGGCGCCGGCTCGCTTATGGGCGCCGAACAGCACGGTAACCTGTCGAGTGTGGGCTTTGACCTGTTTACGCAGATGCTGGGACAGGCCGTGGCCGAGGCGCGCGGCGATGACGATGCCGGCGTTGAGGCGGCGAGCGTGGGCATTAACCTGCCGGCCGATTACTTCTTGTCCGAGGAGTACCTGCCGGCGGTGGACCAGCGCGTGCTCGTGTACCGTAAGCTCGCGGCGGCCGAGGACCTGGAGAGCATCGATGAGGTGCAGGAAGAGACCGAGGCCGCGCATGGCGAGCTGCCGTTGGCGGGACTCAACCTGTTCAATCGCGCGCGCATCCGCATTCGCGGCGAGCGCCTGGGGCTCGAGAGCGTCACGCTCAGCGGCGGGCGCATCACGTTTTTGGGCGTCGACGTGCCCAAGAAGGTGGCCTTTGAGCTCAAGACCCGCTACGGTGCGGTGAACTTCCCCAAGAGCCGCAAGCTGTCGGTGCCCTACAAGGCGGGTGCCGGTGCGGGCAGCGGCCTGGGCCGAGGTCTCGACGCCAACGACGGCACCGGCCCCGTGGCGGCCACACTCATGCTGCTGCAGCAGCTGGGCGCTACTGACGATGACTAACAAGTAAGTCGGTGGGACAAAGTTATCAGTAGTTTTTGTCCCAGGTGCGATAGTCGCATCGAGCCTGTCAACGCAAGCGACCCTGGGACAAAACTACTGATAACTTTGTCCCACCACGTTGCGGGTCGACCTTTGCCCGATGGAAAGGAAAGCATGTTCGGGTACATTTATAAGAAAGACGCCGCTGCCATTGCGGTTGTCCTGTGCCTTTGTCTGGGCGTGGGCAGCTTCTTTGATTATCAGATCTCGAGCGCGCTGTTCAATATCGGCAGCATGTACGGTCGCTTTATCGAGGCCGCTGGCGAGCTGCCGTTTGAGCTGACGGCGAGCGTCGCGGGCGTTATGCTCGTGCGTTCGGCACGCCCCGATTCCAAGACGAGCAAGTGGCTTGCCGCGCTGGGCGTTCTGGTCAACGTGGGCCTGACCGGCTACGAGATCGTTTCGTCCCTGAGGGTTGGCGGCAAACTCATCGCGGCTCAGTTGGTGCTGACGTTTGTGCTGGTCATCGTCGCCAACCTTATCGTCTATCGCCTCACGCGCGCGACCGACCCCGACGAGCTCACACGCTGGGCGTTGATGGTGCTGGCCGTGTGGGTCGCTCAGGCCATCATCCTCAACGTGGTTGTCAAGCCGCTGTGGTCGCGCCCGCGCATGCGCGTGATCGAGGTCACGCCGGGGCTCAATTTTCAGCCGTGGTGGGTGATTGGCAACCCCGACAAGTGGAGCTATATTGCGGCCGGCGTAATCAAGGACAGCTTTAAGTCGTTTGCGAGCGGACACACGGCGCACGCGGCGATCGGTCTTATGCTTGCCGGGCTTCCTGCGGCGTCTTTTAAGGAAAAGCCGTCGCGCCGTCGCGTGGTCTTTTGGACGGCGGCTGCGGTTGCGGCGCTCGTCGCCTTTGGCCGCATTGTGATCGGTGCGCACTTTTTGACTGACGTGAGCTGCGGCTTTGCCCTGGTGCTGGCACTTGAGTGCCTTGCCGCGCGCATTGCCTATCCGGGCGGCGTACAATAGCGGCGTTTAAATCATCGGGCCCATGCCCGGCTAGAGAGGATTGCCATGCTCGCGTTCAACAACGACTATTCCCACGGTGCTCATCCGGCAGTGCTGCAGGCGCTCGTCGATACCAACATGGAGCCGCAGCCCGGCTACGGTACCGATGCGCACACCGAGCGTGCCAAGCGGCTGATTCGCGAGGCCTGTCAGGCTCCCGATGCCGACGTGTTCTTGCTGGTGGGCGGCACGCAGGCCAACGCGACGGTGATTGACATGCTGCTCGCGCCCTACGAGGGCGTCGTTGCCGCCGAGACCGGCCATGTCGCTTGCCACGAGGCGGGCGCTATCGAGTTTGGCGGCCACAAGGTGCTCACCATCCCCGGCTACGAGGGCAAGATGCACGCCGAGGATCTCGAGAACTATATCCAGGTGTTCTACGAAAACGAGAGCTACGAGCACACGGTGTTCCCGGGCGCCGTGTACGTGAGTCTATCGACCGAGTACGGCACGCTGTACTCCAAGGCCGAGCTCGCGGCGATTCACGCGGTGTGCCAGAAGCGCGAGATTCCGCTGTTTGTGGACGGTGCTCGTCTGGCCTATGCACTGGCGGCCGATGAGTGCGACATTACCCTGCCCGAGCTGGCGCAGCTGTGCGACGTGTTCTACATCGGCGGCACCAAGTGCGGCGCGCTTTGCGGCGAGGCTGTGGTGTTCTGCGGCATGCACGCTCCGGCGCATCCCATTCCGCGCATTAAGCAGCACGGCGCGCTGCTGGCCAAGGGCCGCCTGACGGGCGTGCAGTTTGAGGCACTCTTTACCGACGGCCTGTATTTTGAGATTGGCCGCCAGGCGATTGAGACGGCGCAGGCGCTTCGTCGCGTGCTGCACGAGCGCGGCTACCAGTTCTTCTTGGAGACGCCCACCAACCAGCAGTTTGTCATTTTGCCCAACGAGGACATGGCTCGCATTCGCGAGCATGCTTCGATTGAGTACTGGGAAAAGTACGACGAGACCCACACTGTGGTGCGTTTTTGCACCAGCTGGGCCACGACGCAGGAGGACATCGACGCGCTGGCGGCTGTCCTGTAGCCTGATGTAATGACGAGGGGCCGCCTTGCGCTGGGTTTGGCGCAAGGCGGCCTTTGTTTTTGAGAGAGAAGGGTTGTATGACCGAGATGTCCGAGCCGGCGATTCGCCTGGCGACGCCCGAAGACGCGCCGGCGTTGCTTGCCATCTATGAGCCGTATGTGCGCCAGACGGCGATTACCTGCGAATACGAGGTGCCGAGCGTTGAGGAGTTCGCCGGGCGCATCGAGCGTACGCTCAAGCGCTATCCGTATCTGGTGATGGAGCTGGACGGGCGTCCGGTAGGCTATGCCTATGCGAGTCCGCTCAACAGCCGCGAGGCATACGACTGGTCGGTCGAGACGTCGATTTACCTGGCACGCGACGTGCGCCACGGCGGGCTGGGCCGCAAGCTGCACGATGCGCTCAAGCAGTGCCTGATCGCGATGGGCATCACCAACATGTGCGCGCTCATCGCCGTGCCGCACGACAAGGACGACGAGTATCTAACGCACAACAGCCAGGACTTCCATGCCCATATGGGATATCGCTTGGTGGGTGCTTTCGACCGCTGTGCCCAAAAGTTCGGCCGCTGGTACGACATGTGTTGGATGGAGCTGCTTCTAGCCGAGCGCGTCCCCAACCAACCCAAACCAACCTGGTTCCCCGACCTCCCCAAACCTACCATTTAGGGACAGGTTTATTTTGGCAGGTTAGCCGATGGGTTCGGTGTATTTGGCGCGGTCGGTGCGTTGGATGCGCTTGGAGACATGGAGCGGGCGGCCGTCGGTGTCGTAGACGTAGTCGGTGATCAGGATCAGCGCCTGCCCGCGCTCAACGTTGAGCAAAAATGCCTCGTTTTGCGAGGCATAGCACACCTCAAAGGTCTTGTGCCCCTGTGCCGGCGCGCGATGGAATTCCTGGCGCAGCGTGGCGTAGAGCGAACCGTTGATATCGCGATCGATGAGCGACCCAAAGCTTGGCGGCAAATAGGTGGTCTCCAGACACAGCGGCGCATCGTCCAGGTAGCGCAGGCGGACAAGTTTGACGAGCTTGCTGCCCGCGGCGGCGTCAAAGAACTTGGCTATGCTGCCGGCCGCCTTGGCAAAGCCCGAGTCCACGGTGCGCGTGGTGGGCTTCATGCCCTGACCCTGGACCTGTGCCGTATAGCTCGAAAACACCAGGTTGTTCTCGTGGAGCGCGGGCGTGTCGGCCACAAAGGTGCCACGTCCGCGCTCGGTGCGCACCAGGCCCTCGTCAACTAACACCTTAAGCGCGTGGCGCACGGTACTGCGCGACAGCCCCGATTCGTCCATGAGCTCCATCTCGGAGGGCAGCTTGTCTCCGCGTGCGTAGGTGCCGGCGGCGATGCGGTCACGCAGCGTACCCGCCAGACGCTCGTATTGGGCCAAGTTCTTTTTTGACGAAGTGCTCATGCGAACAACCTGTATCTAACTTGTATGCTTACTGAACCAAGCATGTATCCAACATGACAACAAAATCGCTGGTAATGGATTGCCGAAAACTTTACCAGCAATATTTCTAAGACAAATATAGCATACAACTAGTCGACATAACCAAAACGTGTATGTAACTTGTATGCCATCGAGAGCATCAAACGAGAAGAAAGGCTGATGCACGATGACTACTCAGGAACAGGTTAAGGACGTCGTCTCCCAGGTTTTGGCTGACAAGGCAGACAAGGGCGGCATCAAGCGCGTCGTGTGGATCGGCGCCGGCGGATCCAACGGCGGCAACTATCCTGCCCAGTACTTTATGGAGCACGAGGCCACGCAGGTCGTGAGCTCCAGCTACACCAGCAACGAGTTCGTGCACGCCACCCCGGCCTACGTCAACGAGAACGCCCTGGCCGTCGTCGTGTCCATGCGCGGCACCAAGGAGACCATCGTCGCCGCCCAGGTCGCCAAGGACCACGGCGCCAGCACCATCGCCATCTATGTTGACGAGTCCGGCCTCACCGAGGTCTGCGACTACAAGATCCAGTACGACAGCCTGGCCATCGACGAGTCCTGCATGGGCCGCACCAACTCCGCCGTCGTGACCATGATTGCTATGGAGCTTACGCAGCAGACCGAGGGCTATGCCGAGTACGAGACCGCTATGGCCGCCTTCGACTTGGTCGACCCCATCTATCGCAAGGCTGTCGAGTACACCCATCCGCTCGCTGCCAAGTGGGCCGAGCAGAACGCCGACAAGCCCTGCATCAACGTTATGGCTCAGGGCCCGCTCTTTGGTGCCGCCTACGTCTTTAGCATCTGCAACGTGCAGGAGATGCTGCAGATCGACTCTTGCACCATCAACACCTGCGACTTCTTCCACGGTCCCTTCGAGATCCTGGACAAGCGTACCTCGCTGTTCCAGCTCATCAGCGTCGGCCGCAGCCGCTGCAACGACGAGCGCGGCATTCGCTTTGTCAACCAGTACGGTGGCGAGCGCGTCTACCAGCTCGACGCTAAGGAGCTCGGCCTCAACGACATCAAGGACAGCGTGAGCGAGTACTTCAACCACCTGATCTTTGCCCCGATCCTCAACAACGTCTACATGCGTGCGCTCTCCGCCGTCACCCACAAGGACTACATGACGCGCCGTTACATGTGGAAGCTTGAGTATTAGTTACGGCGTTTTACCAAACGCCGTAACCGCTCGACGCTGCAAACCCGCCAGAGCGGCAATCTGCCTTTCAGCTTCGGCGGCATGACCAGAAGGTCAATGCCGCCTCGTTTCAAGGCACCTTGCTCGCTCTGGCGGGTTTTCGCTGACATTGCCAAAACATCGACGATACCGTGGCTGGCGGGACACTCCCTTTGTCTAGAGATTTCCCGTTTGCCGATTTGTGCCTTGAAAAATGTATATAACGACTATAACGTAGTGTGAAACATATTGGAAACAATACCGAGGAGGCTGCGTTGAAGAAAAGCAATCTGGGCTATGTGCTGGTGCTGATCGCCGCGCTTATGTGGGGCAGCATCGGAATCTTTGTAAACGGCATCTCGGCCATGGGCGTTACGTCCCAGAGTATGGCTGCCTTTCGCTTGTTGGTCGGAGCGCTTATCTTGGCGCCGGTCCTGATGTTTATGGGCTGCCGTCCGGGTGAGGGGTCTACCGTGGCTCAGGGTCCGCTGGCCCTGTTCAAGGCAAGCCCTAAAGAGCTTGTTCCCTGCGCGCTTGTCGGTATCGTCGGTTTGGCCGCCGCCAACACTTGCTATTACGAGTGTATGGGCGAGGTGGGCATGTCCACGGCCTCGGTGCTGCTCTATACCTCGCCGGTGTTTGGCGTCGTGCTCGGCCGCGTGCTTTATCGCGAGGATGTGACCCCCAACAAGCTCGTTGCCATCGCTTTTAACATAGGGGGCTGTGTACTTGCAGTAACTAATGGCGACCTTTCCGGTTTCCATTTTTCGGTTTGGGGCGTCACGTCGGGCGTGATTGCAGGCTTTTGTGGGGCGTCGCTCGCGGTGTTTAGCCGGATAGCAACCAAGACGGTCCACCCGCTGGCTGTCACGTTTTGGGGCCTTGTTTTTGGCGGTGCGGTTATGGCGGCTATCGCGGCTCCGTGGCCGGATGTCGCCGCGGCAATGTCGCCACAGCTGCTGCTGCTGTTCCTTGGCTTTGGACTCATCCCCACAGCCGTGGCTTACATCTTATATATGCAGGGTCTGTCCATGGGGCTCGAGACATCGAAAGTTCCCGTCGTAATGTCTTTCGAGACGGTCGTCACCGTACTGGTGGGCATTGGTGTCTATGCCGAGTCCGCCGGCGCGATCAAGGTCCTGGGTATTGTGCTGGTGCTCATGTCCATCCTGATTATGAACACCGACTTCTCCAAGCTGCGCAACAGTGTATTTGTCGGTCATGTCGCTGAGAGCATGACCTTTAAGCCCAACGCGTGGTGGACGGAGAAAACGCAGGACATGGATCTGTTTAAGGAGCGCACCGGCATCGCGCTGGAACCCACCGTGCAGGAAAGCCCCTGGTACTTCGTGCGATAGGGGATTGCGCGCAGGGTCCGACTTGGGGTTATCCCGCCAGTGCCGGCCTCCCCAGCCCCAACGTTTCAAGTGCGTTAAACCCGCCAACGGTCGTTTTTCACCCGCGAACGGTTTATATACTAATTATCAATATAAGCAACGTATAAGACGTTATAATGACCATAACGAAAAGGAGGAGGCAAGATGAATCAGATCATTCTCGCATCTCATGGCGGCCTGGCCGCAGGCGCCAAAGACACGCTCGAGATGGTTCTCGGCGACGTGTCGAACGTCCACGTCGTGTCGCTTGCTCGTGACGACAAGGAGCCCATCACCAATAAGGTTGAGGCTATGATCGCCACGTTCAACGCGGACGACACCGTGTATGTGCTAACCGATATGCTCGGTAGCTCGGTCAACAACAACATGGTCGAGCTTTCCAAGAACGGCACGAAGTTCACGGTTGTCAGCGGTTTCAATATCCCGCTGGCGCTCACGCTCGCTATGAGCCCCGTCCCCGTCAAGGGTGCCGAGCTCGCGGCCCTCATCAACGAGGCCCGCACCGGTCTGACCAACCCCAACGCACCGGTCGAGGTGGCCGCGGCTCCCGCCAAGAAGGCCAAGGCGTCCCGTCACAGCTCCGGTCCCGCCAAGATCGTCCTCGCGCGTCTTGACTACCGTCTGCTGCACGGCCAGGTCGTCTTTACCTGGACCACTAAGGTCCAGGCTGAGCGCATCATCGTCGTCGACAACGCTGCCGCCAACGATGACATCAAGAAGGGCGCCCTTAAGCTGGCCAAGCCCCAGGGCGTGCGCCTGAACGTCTTCACCGTCGAGCGTGCCCTCGCCAAGATGGACAAGCTCAACACCCTCGGCGAGCGCGTCATGTTCGTCTTTGGCAACACGGCCGAGATGCTGCAGTTCTGCCAGGGCTACAAGCTCGACGCCATCAACCTGGGCGCCACCGCCAACCACGACGGTGCCGATCAGATTGGCGGCAAGGACAGCTCCGTCTTCCTCGACGCCACCCAGAAGGCCGACGTCAACCAGCTGCTCGACATGGGCATCAAGCTCTACGTCCAGCAGACCCCTACGTATCAGAGCGTCGACATCGACGCCAAGCTGTAATCAACCAGGCTTTTGCCTGACTGAAAGGAGAAGGGTATGAATACGTTCATCAGTGCGGTGCTCGTCGGCCTCGTCGGCGTGTTCTGCATGTGGGACTCCCGCCTGCTCGGTCGTCTTAACTTCGAGCAGCCCCTCGTTGGCGCTACGCTCGTCGGTCTGCTGCTGGGCGATGTACCCACCGGCCTTGCCGTCGGTGCCGCCGTCGAGCTCGTGTCCATGGGCCTGGTGCAGGTCGGCGCCGCCGTTCCGCCCGATATGGTCCTGGGCGGCATCGTGGCCGCTGCCTTTGCGTGCCTGACCGATGCTTCCGCCGAGACCGCCATGACGATTGCCATCCCGGTCGCCGTCCTGGGTCAGCTCCTCGGCATCGTGTTCCGTTCCATCATCGCCGCCCTCACCCATGTGGCAGATAGCGCGATCGATAACGGAAAGTTCAAGACCGCTTACCGTATGCACATCTGCGCCGGCTCCGGTCTGTACGCCGTCATGTACTTCCTGCCGATCTTCCTCGCCGTCTTTGTTGGCACCGACTTGGTTCAGGCCATCGTCAACATGGTTCCCGAGTGGCTGTCCACTGGTCTTAACGTTTCGACCAAGATCATGACCGCCTACGGCTTGGCCCTGCTGCTCACCATGATGATCAAGAAGGGTATGACTCCGTTCCTGTTCATCGGTTTCCTGCTCGCCGCTTACCTCAACCTGTCCGTCATCGCGGTCGCTCTGATCGGTGTGTGCCTGGCTGTCGTCTTCATGGGCTTCAAGTTCAACGGTTCCCATGCAGCCGCCGGTGTCGATTCCGACTACGATCCGCTCGAAGACGACGAAGACTAAGGAGGAACACACTATGGCAACCGCAACCAAGGACGTGTCCCTGAACAAGAAGGTCAGCCAGTTCTTCTGGCGCTCCTGGGCCATCCAGGCCTCTTGGAACTACGAGCGTCAGATGAACATGGGCTTCCTCTACGGCATGGTTCCCACGCTCGATCGCCTCTATCCGGATGAGTCCGACCCCAAGCAGCTCGCTGCTAAGAAAGAGGCTTACCACCGTCACATGGCGTTCTACAACTGCACCCCGCAGACGAGCGCTTTTGTCCTGGGCCTCGCCGCCTCCATGGAGGAGGAGTACGCCAAGGATCCCGAGAACTTCGATCCCGATTCGATCAACGCGGTCAAGACATCCCTCATGGGTCCGCTTTCCGGCATCGGTGACTCCTTCTTCCAGGGCACCATCCGCGTTATCGCCTTTGGCCTGGGCGTTCAGCTGGCTCAGCAGGGCTCCATCATGGGCCCGATCCTGGCCATGCTCATCTCCATCGTCCCCTCTGTGCTGATCACTTGGTTCGCAGCCAAGATGGGCTATCAGGGCGGCCACGAGTACCTGAGCAAGCTTCAGGGCGGCGACCTCATGGAGAAGCTCATGTATGTCTGCGGCATCGTGGGTCTTATGTCCGTGGGCGGCATGATCGCTACGCTGATCGGCGCCACCACCCCGCTGCAGTTCGCTGACGGCACCGTCGTGATCCAGGACATCCTGGACGGCATGATGCCTCAGATGATCTCCCTTGGCCTCACCGGCCTTATGTACTGGCTCATCAAGAAGAACGTCAACACCGGTTGGCTTCTCGTGATCGCCATCGTGGGCGGCATCGCCCTCTCCGCGGCCGGCATCCTGGCCTAGTCGCGACTAAGCGCCTAACCGCTTTCCCCCGGGAGCCTGCCTGGCATCCCATACCCCAGACAGGCTTCCATCCCTAAATGTGTCAAAGGGACAGTCCCTTTGACACATCCTCAACGGGCCGGCGACTCGGTCCAAATCACGGTAACCCTGCGTGCGTCCGGCAATGTGGCGTCGCAAAAATCGAAAGGAATGTGTCAGATGTACGAGATCGACCTTAACCTCCCTAAGCAGATCGTCGCTGACGTCCTGTCCAACCACGAGATTCACAGCGTTGCCTTCGTCGGCTGCGGCGCTTCCATGTCCGACCTTTACCCCGCCAAGTACTTCCTGGCCAACAACACGGACAAGCTGAACGTTCAGATCTTCACCGCTAACGAGTTCAACTACGACACGCCTTCCTGGGTCAACGAGCACACCTTCGTGATCACCTGCTCCCTCGGTGGCTCCACGCCCGAGACCGTCGAGGCCAACAAGACCGCCAAGAAGCACAACTGCCCGGTCGTCTCCCTCACCAACAAGGCTGGCTCCGCTCTGACTGTCGACGCCGACCACGTCATCGTCCACGGCTTCCACGCCAACTACGCTGCCAAGTGCGAGAAGCCCGGCTATGCCATCGCTCTTGCTCTCGAGATCCTTCAGCAGACCGAGGGCTATGACCACTACGAGGACATGATCACCGGCCTCACCAACGTTTTCGATCTCTGCGAGAACGCCGCTCAGCACTGCAAGAAGCTCGCCAAGAAGTTCGCCGAGGACTTCAAGGACGACAAGATGATCTACTTCATGGCTTCCGGTGCCTCCGAGAAGATGGCTTATTCTCACGCCGCCTTCCTGTTCACCGAGATGCAGTGGATCGACGCCGCCGCCTACAACACCGGCGAGTACTTCCACGGCCCGTTCGAGGTTTCCACCGAGGGTAAGCCCTACGTCTTCTTCATGTCCGATGGTGCTACCCGTCCGATGGACGCCCGCGCCCTCACCTTCCTTGAGCGCATGGGCGCCAAGGTCGCTCTGATCGACTCCAAGGACTACGGCCTGGCTGACGCCGTGCCCGCGAGCGTCATCACCTACTTCAACCCGCTGCTGCACCTCGCCGTTATGCGCGAGTACGGCAACCAGATCGCCGAGGCCCGTCAGCACCCGCTGACCATGCGTCGCTACATGTGGAAGCTTTCCTACTAATCACAAGTAAGTAGACCTTACGGGTTGATTGAGAGGGGATGGGGTTTGCGCCCCGTCTCCTTTTTTCCTTTGGGGGGGGGCGTGTTCGTCGCGCCGCAAAACCCCAGATAATACCTACCAAAATGAACCTGTCCCTTTTTGGCAGGTGGGAGGAGATGCGTATGATCAAGGCAGTGCTGTTTGACATGGACGGCGTGCTGGTCGATACCGAGTGGTTCTACAACCGTCGCCGCGTGGCATTTATGGAAGAGAAGGGCTTCCACTTTGACGAGATCCCCGATCTTTCGGGGTCTAACGAGCCTGCCATTTGGGAGGCGCTGGTGCCTGACGATATTGAGCTGCGCGAGCGCCTGCGCGTGGAGTACAAGCAGGTCTACAGCCCGGACCACCCCGTTCCGTATGCCGAGCTGCTCAACGAGCAGACGGAGCCGGTGATGCGTGAGCTGCACGAGCGCGGCGTGAAGTGCGCCATCGCAAGCTCATCCTATCGCGAGCTCATTGACGAGCTGGTGGAGATTGCCGGTATCGCCGACGTGCTGGACTACACCATCAGCGGGCACGAGTGCAGTGCGTTTAAGCCCGACCCCGAGATCTACCTGCGTGCCATGAAGGCGCTGGGAGTTGACCCCGCCGAGTGCCTGGTTATCGAGGACTCGCCTTTGGGTATCGAGGCCGGCAAGCGCTCCGGCGCCCGCGTCCTGGCACTGCGTCCGCATGAGGGCGTCAACCTGGACCAGTCCGCCGCCGACGTCGTCATCGACAACCTGAGCGACATTTTGGCCGCTCTGTAGTGTCAATCCACCGCGAGAAGCACTGGTTCACGCGTCATTTGCTGCAGATTGGCTTAATTTGGCATCAATTTAGATCCGTTTGGCTTCGATTCGGGCTAAGTGAGTAGACTTTTTGGCGCAGGCCGAGCACAAAGCGTTTCTGACTTAGTAAAACCGCAGGTCACAGAGGTGGCTGTTATTGGCTGTGCTCGGGAGGTCGCGAAAAGTCTACTCACTTAGAATTTGGGCCTTTGGTTGTGGGGTCACCGGTCCCGTTTTGGTTGTCGAGAGAGGGTGAATTGAGGCGCCCTCTGTCGCTCCATGCTACAATCGCCGACATGCCCCACAACTACATCTGCCTTCGAAGGGAGCCTACGTGGCGAACGCCATCGATCAGCTCACGGACCGCGTGCTCGTGCTCGGCCGCCTTACCATCGTCCGCCGCGCTATTACCGCTGTGGCGGTCACCATTTCTGCCGTTCTCCAGACATTTCTGATCCAGGCGTTCATTCGGCCCGCCGACTTGCTTCCGAGCGGCCTTACCGGCGTCGCGGTCCTGCTCGATCGCGTTACCTCGCTCGGTGGCGTTCACATCGACATCTCGCTCGGTATGCTTGCGCTCAACATTCCCGTGGCGCTCCTATGCTGGAGCGGCATTAGCAAGCGCTTCGTCATCTTCTCGATGATGCAGGTCGTGCTCTCGTCGCTGTTCCTCAACGTCTTTCACTTCGCGCCGTTTTTGGGCGACAAGATCATGCTCATCATTTTTGGCGGCGTGGTCTCGGGTCTGGGCGCTGCCATTGCGCTAAAGTCTGGCGCATCCACCGGCGGCACCGACTTTATCGCGCTGTGGGTTTCCAACCACACGGGCAAGACCATCTGGGGCGTCATCTTTGGTTTCAACTGCTTTATCCTGGCGATCTTCGGTTTCATGTTTGGCTGGGACAAAGCGGCGTATTCCATCGTGTTCCAGTTTATTTCGACCAAGACCATCGACAGTTTCTATCGTCGCTACGACCGCGTGACGCTGCAGATCACGACGCGCAAGGCAGACGAGGTCATGACCGCCTATGTTGACCATTTTCAGCACGGCATTAGTTGCGCCGAGGTCATCGGCGGATATAGCCGCGAAAAGATGTACCTGCTGCACGCCGTTGTCTCGACCTACGAGAGCCAGGACATTATCAAGCTGGTGTGCGACATTGATCCCGGTGCCGTGATCAACGTGTTCCACACGCTCAGCTTTGTGGGCGGCTGGTGGGGTGGTCATGTCGACGAGCCCATGCCCACGGCCGTTCCCGATCCCGACAAGCCCGCACGCATGGCCAGCAGGCAGGCGCGCCTCAGCGAGCAGGACAGTCTGCAACAGGACGACGGCAAGTAAGGTTTTGCTGTATGTGGTGTATCGTTTTATCCAACTGAGGTAACATATAAAAAGACGTTATATACGTATTAGTTATTTTGATATTTCGATAAGAGTGATTAGATATGCCTGCGCCCAAAAATGCACCGCTTTACCAGCAGATTTACGACGAAATCAAGGATGCGATCGAGAAAGGTGTTTATGCACCCAAGGAGCGTATTCCGTCCGAGCTCGAGCTAGCCGAGCAGTACGAGGTGAGCCGAATTACGGTGCGCCGCGCCGTCGAGGAGTTGTGCTCCGATGGCTACCTGGTTAAGCAGCAGGGCCGCGGCACCTTTGTTTCCACGCCGCACATCAATCGCCAGTTTCACGCCTCGACGCTGCAGACGTTTACCGCGCTGTGTGCCGACAACGGCATGAAGGCGGGCGCACATGTGATCGATCGTCAGATTGTTCCGGCGCGCCAAAACGAGATGGAGTTCTTTGGCCTGCAGAAGGATGCGCTGCTGCTGCATATCAAGCGCGTGCGTACGGCCGACGGCGAGCCCATCTTTGAGGAGAACATTTTTGTGCCGTTTGACGCTTACCGTGAGCTGTTGACGGCCGATCTTGAGGACAAGTCGATTTTTGCCGAGGTCGAGCGTGTTGGCGGAACGCCGATTGTCTCGGTTGGCTACCGCACGGTCGAGGCCGTTCGCGCCAACGCCGAGCAGGCCGCCGAGCTGGGCATTGCCCCGCACGACCCGCTGCTCAACCTGCGTGCCGGCTTTATCGGCCCCAATGGCGAGCCGGTTTTGATGGGTAAGCAGTACTACGTGGGATCGCGCTACGTTATGGTCATGTAAGTTACGCGGTTTTACCAAACCGCGTAACTAGTCGACGCTGCATACGCCCCTAAGCGGCAATCTGACGTTCAATCGTCGGTCGCGTACCGAAGTACGCTTCCCTCCTCTTTCACGTCACCTTGCTCGCTTAGGGGCGTTTTCGCTGACTTATGCTCAACCAGCGACGTTTCCGCGCCTGTCAGGGTAGTCATTGGGGACGTTCTTAAACGACTAGTCATTCAAGAACGTCCCCAATGACTACCCGCAGAATGAGCGTGGCTGGCAGCAGCCCGGCATCGGTCCGCGTGGCGGCGTATAATCGGCGGCAGATGACTTGGACGTTAGGAAACCATGATCGATAGCATGCAGCAGATGGCGCTCGACACGCTCGGCGCCTATTTTGGCTACACCTCGTTTCGCCCGGGGCAGGACCGCATGGTCGATGCGATCCTTGGCGGCCGCGACGCGCTGGGCGTTATGCCCACGGGCGCCGGCAAGTCCATTTGCTACCAGGTGCCCGCGCTCATGCTGCCTGGCATCACCTTTGTGGTGAGCCCGCTGCTGTCGCTTATGGAGGACCAGACCCGCGCGCTGCTCGCGGCGGGTGCACGCCCCAGCTATCTCAACTCCAGCCTTACTCCGGCCCAGCAAAACACCGTGCTCAAGCGGGCGCGCGAGGGTCGCTACCAGCTTATGTACGTGGCGCCCGAGCGCCTGCTCGAGCCGCGCTTTTTAGCCTTTGTGCAGGAGGCCGCGGCGGACGGCGGCATCGGCGTGCCGCTCGTGGCCATTGACGAGGCCCACTGCGTAAGCCAATGGGGCCAGGATTTCCGCCCCGCCTACCTGCAGATTCGCGAGTTCATCGATTCCCTGCCGCAGCGCCCCATCGTGGCGGCCTTTACCGCTACGGCGACCGAGCGCGTGCGTGCTGACATTCAGCAGATGCTCGGCCTGCAAAACCCCGCGTGCGTGGTGACGGGCTTCGATCGCAAGAACCTCTACTTTGGCTGCGAGGAGATGGGCGACAAGGCTAAGGCCGCCTGGGTGCGCGACTATGTGATCGCGCATTCGAGCGAGAGCGGTATCGTGTATTGCTCGACCCGCAAGACCGTCGATGCGCTCGCGAGCGAGCTTGCCGAGGCGCTGGGCCCCAGCGGCATTCGCGTTGGTCGCTACCATGCCGGCATGGGCAACGACGCCCGTCGCCAAAGCCAGCGCGCTTTTATCGACGACGATATTCAGGTGATGGTCGCCACCAACGCCTTTGGCATGGGCATTGACAAGCCCAACGTGCGCTACGTCATCCATAACAACGTGCCCGAGAGCATCGAGGCCTACTATCAGGAGGCAGGTCGCGCCGGCCGCGATGGCGATCCTGCCAGCTGTCACCTGCTGTGGAATGGCAACGATTTTCGCATGCGGCGATTTTTGATCGACCGCGGCGATGCGGCCGACGAGGCGCTCGACGATGAGCAGCGCGCGTGGGCGCTCCAGAATCGATACCGCCTGCTCAGCCAGATGGAAGGCTACTGCAATACCACCGGCTGCCTGCGCGAATACATGCTGCGCTACTTTGGCGACGAGGCCGCGGCCGAGCATGCGGCCGTAGGCGGCGCTGTCACGGACGACGCCGAGGGCTGCGACAACTGCAGCAACTGCCTCACGCAGTTCGAGGTCGAGGACGTCACCGATATGGCCCGCGCCACCGTGCGCTATGTGGCCACGCGGCCCATGCGCTTTGGCAAGTCGCTCATCGCCGATGTGCTTCACGGCGGCAACACCGAGCGCATTCGCCAGATGCATCTGGACGAGGGCCGCGGCTACGGTGAACTGTCGAGCGAATCGGTCGGGCGCATCAAGGACATCATCGGCCAGCTGTGCGGCCGCGGTTATTTGGCAACCTCGCAGGGGCAGTACCCGGTCGTGGGCCTGGGTCCGCGTGCCGGCGAGGTCGAAGAGGAGGCGTTTGCCTTTACCGTTAAGCGCCGTGCGTCCAAGCGCAAGGCCTCGGCCCGCGCTCGCCGTGCGGTGGATCTGCTGCGCGAGGAGGCCGAGCTGGATCAGCGCCCGCGCGTGGGCGACGATGCCGAGCTATTTGAGCGCCTGCGTGCCCTGCGCAAGGAAATCTCGACCGAGCTCGAGATGGCGCCGTACATGGTCTTTTCCGACAAGGCCCTGCGCGGTCTGTGTCGCCTGCGCCCGCAGACACGCGACGAGCTTATCCAGGTCAACGGCATCGGCGAGAAAAAGGCAGACGCCTTTGGCGAGCAGTTTATGGCGGCGATTGAAGAGTTTGAGTCCGAGCATGCGCGAGATGGAGCGTAACGATGGCAACTGACGATAAAACCGAGCGCGCTGGCGTATCCGCCGTACCGCTGTACCAGCAGGTCATGGACGACCTGAAGGGCGAGATCGCGCGCGGCGTGTATGCGGCCGGCTCGCGCATTCCTTCCGAGATGGAGCTCGCGAAGTCTTACGGCGTGGGGCGCATTACCGTGCGCCGCGCCATCGAGGAGCTGTCGCGCGCGGGATATCTCAACCGACAGCAGGGGAGGGGCACCTTTGTGTGCGCTCCCAAGCTCAAGCGCAAGATTGTCCAGAAAGGCGACGTCCAGAGCTTTACTGAGGGCTGTGCCGCCAACGACATGGTGGCCGGAGCACGCTTGGTGTCGCGCACGGTGGTCGAGGCGACGCGCGAGGACGCGGCTTTTTTTGGCGTGGAGCCCGGCTGCGAGCTTATCGTGGTCGAGCGCGTGCGCACGGCAGATGGCGTGCCCGTCATGCTCGAGAACAACGCCTTTGTGCTGGCCGATCATCCCTACCTGCAGACGCTGGCCGATAAGGACCTCGCCGATAACTCGATCTTTGCGTTCGTTGCCGAGCATTCGGGCCGCGCACCGCTCAAGTCCGACCCCTGCACCGTGGAGATTGCGCTTGCCGATGCTCAGGCGGCCCCGCTGCTGGAGGTGCCGGTTGGCGAGCCGCTCTTCTATATGGAGGCGTACTTTACCGATGCGGACGGGCGGCCCCTGCTGCTCGGGCGCCAAAAGATCGTGGGCTCGCGCTACTTGTTTGACATCTAACGCCCATAGACAGAACAACATAGAACAAATTTGCTGAAACGACTTCACCTGTGACAGTTCGCATGTTATAAATAGGACAACATAGAACGATCGCAGGTACGAGCTGTCGTCGTTCAAAGCCGCCACACAAGGAGGAGCGTCACGGTGAACGCACACGATCTGATTCAGGAAATTATCGAGCGCAAGGGTAAGATCGAGAACGTCTTTTGGATCGCCTGTGGCGGTTCGATGATCGACCTGATGCCGGCCAACGAGCTGCTCAAGCGCGAGGCCACCACGTTTGCCTCGACGGTCTACACCGCGCGCGAGTTTTGCCTGATGGCCCCCAAGAGCCTGGGGCCGAAGTCGCTCGTCGTCGCCTGCAGCCACAGCGGCAACACGCAGGAGGTCGTCGACGGTTGCGAGATAGCGCTGGCTGCCGGTGCCGAGGTCGTGGCTATGACCGACTATGCGGGCTCCAAGATCGACAACGGCAAGTGGACCACCTGGGTCTATCCGTGGGGCAAGGGCGAGTCGCAGGCCGAGGTCCCGCAGGGCATCGGCGTTCTGATGGCTGCCGAGCTGCTCGACCAGCAGGAAGGCTACGAGGCGCTCGCCGACATGTATGCCGGCCTTAAGCAGATGGACGCGCTGCTGCCCGCCGCCCGCGAGAAGGTCAACGCGGAGCTGGGCGACCGCTTTGCCGAGCTCTGCCAGCAGCACAAGTTCTTCTACATCCTGGGCTCCGGCCCCAACTTTAGCCAGACCTACGCTATGGCCATCTGCTCGCTCATGGAGATGCAGTGGCAGCACTGCTGCTACATCCACTCCGGCGAGTACTTCCACGGCCCCTTCGAGGCCACCGAGCCCGGCGTGTTCTACTTTGTGCAGCTCGGATCGGGCGAGTGCCGTCCCATGGAGGAGCGCGCGCTCGCATTCCTCAACACGCATACCGATACGGTCATGGTGCTCGATGCGCTCGAGTACGGCGTGGGCGAGGTGCCGGCCAGCGTGCGTTCGTTCCTGGAGCCGATCTTCTTCTACGCGATGAGCTGCGAGCTGCGCGCCGCCCGCGGCAAGGTGTTCGACCACAGCCCCAAGGTTCGTCGCTATATGGGTGTCGAGCAGTACTAGGTACCGGGAAAAGTATTCACCTTCGATTCGCAAGGGCGCAGCGCGAGTCAAAAAAGCGGGCCGCGCCGGGGATTTCCGGCGCGGCCCGCTTGGTATCGCGCTTAGATTCGCGAGGTGTCGCGGCAACCGACGCTTACTTGGCGTCGTAAGCCTCGGCATCCCACCAGTCGAGCTGGGCGATGTTGTCGCGGATGTGCTGGCAGCTCTTGTGGAAGCCCTCGAGCTCGTACTCGGACAGGTCGAGCGTGTAGACCTCCTCGACGCCCTCGGCGCCGATCACGCACGGCAGGGAGGTGAAGATGCCCTCCTCGCCATACTGGCCGGTCATGAGCGTGGAGGCGGAAAGCACGGCGTGCTCGTTGTGCAGAACGGCAGCACAGACGCGCGCGGCGGAGTTGGCGACGGCGTACTCGGTGCACTGCTTGCCCCGGTAGGTTACGTAGCCGCCCTTGCGCGCGAGCTCCTCGACCTCCATGTGGTCAAAGGCGTACTTGTCGGGGTTCTCGGCCTGAAGCTCGGTGAGGCTCTTGCCGGCGATGGTTGCGGCCTTAAAGGCAGCCAGCTGGCTAAAGCCGTGCTCGCCGATCATGTAGGCGTCGATGGACTTGGGGCTCACGCCGACCTTCTTGGAGATCTCGGTGCGCAGGCGGGCGGAATCCAGGCCGCAGCCCGAGCCGATGATCTTCTTGGGATCGTAGCCGGTCAGGTGCCACAGCTCGGTGCATACGACGTCGCAGGGGTTGGAGATGCTTACGAAGATGCCGTCGAAGCCGGCGTCGACAATGCGCTTGGCAAAGGTGCGCGCTGCATCGGTGGTATAGAAAAGCTCGCCGTCGCGGCTGCCGGCGGCCAGCGCAACCTTGCCGGCGGCGTTGACGATGACGTCGCAGCAGGCCAGCTCCTCGTAGTGGTCGTAGCAGTTGACGATCTTGGTGTTATACGGGACAAACGAAAGGGAGTCGCGCAGGTCCTGGACCTCAGACGTCACCTTGGCCTCGTTGATATCGCACTGGTACAGCTCGTCGGCAATGCCCTGCATAAGCAGGCTGTTGGCGACATGTGCTCCTACGTGGCCCTGGCCGACCACACCGATCTTACGCGTCTGGTACATATATGTATCCTTTCGGCCGAGTTTTTCGCGTCGAACCATTGTAGCGTCCTGCTGCCACTTTGCTAGGCTAAAGCGTCGTAGATTTTTGGGACATGCGTTAATCTCTACTTTTGGAGTGATTTGGGCCGCCGGCGACATCGCCGGGCGATGTGCTCGCGCGGATGGGGCCGGTCGTTGTACCATAGCTGCAACTGACTCGTAAGGAGCATCCATGCCCATTCGCATCCCCGACGCCCTCCCTGCCGCCGCGCAGCTCGAGAGCGAGAACATCTTTGTCATGACCGAGTACCGCGCACTGCACCAGGACATTCGTCCGCTGCGCGTGCTCATCCTCAACCTCATGCCCACCAAGATTGCCACCGAGACGCAGATCATGCGCAAGCTCTCCAACACGCCGCTGCAGGTGGAGGTGGACCTGCTGCGTACCAAGACGCACGAGGCCACGCACGTGAGCGCCGGCCACCTGGAGACGTTCTATCGCACCTTCGACGACATCCGCGACATCCACTACGACGGCCTGATCATCACGGGCGCGCCGGTGGAGCAGATGCCGTTCGAGGAGGTCGACTACTGGCCCGAGCTCTGCCAGATCATGGATTGGTCCACCACGCACGTGCACTCCACGCTGCACATTTGTTGGGGCGCGCAGGCGGGGCTCTACCATCATTACGGTATCCAGAAGTACGACCTGCCGGCAAAGGCGAGCGGCGTATTTGAGCATTATCTGGTGAAGCCGCAAAGCCCGCTGGTCCGCGGCTTTGACGACCGCTTCTATGCCGTGCATTCGCGCAACACCGATGTGCGCCGCGAGGACGTGGAGGCTGAGCCGCAGCTTGAGGTCGTGGCCGTGTCCGACGAGGTAGGCCTGTATATCGTCAAGTCGACGGACAGTCGTCGCTTCTTTGTCTTTGGCCATCCCGAGTACGATACCGACACGCTGCGCCTGGAGTACGAGCGCGACGTGAAGCGCGGACTCAACCCGGAGGTGCCGGCGCATTACTTCCCAAACGACGACCCCTCGGCCGAGCCGCTCAACATCTGGCGCAGCCAGGCTCAGCTGCTCTACACCAACTGGCTCAACTACTACGTCTACCAGACCACACCCTACGACCTGGCCCGCGCCGGCGAGGAGCACTAGGTCGCGGCCGTGGCCGTGACTGCCGCCGTGGCCGCCGCGTGACGAGCGTGGAAATCCGGACACACGAGCGTGGATAATCGGACGTTTGCAACGTGAGCGTGGATAATCTCCCGTTTTTGGCTCACAAGGGGTCTCAAAGCGGGAGATTTTCCACGCTCATTTTTTCTGCAGCTGCCGTACCGTCGGCATCATCACACGTTGAGTACATGCGGACTACATCGCAAACTAGGTAGTTTCGAGCCACAGCATATTTTCTTTCAATGAAGTCGGTGGCTTTTGAGGCTCAAAATGTGGAGACAGGGACCTCTCGACAACCGTTCTACCTGCAGATATAAGCCATTGGCCTAAAACATCCAAAACCGTCAGGCATTTGGTCAGCATCTGGACAGCATTTGGTCAGACTTCGCATGAAACCGTCTGGTACGTTTGCGCCGTTCCAAGAGTTTGGGGGCGACATGGCAAACATGACGGCGAATCAAAGACTCACAAGTCACATTGAAGCATGCGAGCAGCAGATGAGCTGCGTGTACGCGCGCACGACGGCGGAGGCAAAGCAGATTGAACGGCGGGTGGCGGCGGGAAGTCTCAAGGTGGTCATGCCGGGACTGTATGCGCGTCCGGAATACTGGTCCGAGCTCAAGTTTCGGCAGCGTTATCTGCATCGGGTGCGGGCGCTTGCGCAAAAGCACCCCGACTGGACGTTTTGCTCCTATACGGCGGCCGTTGTCTATGGCCTTTCGGTTTCGCATGCCAATTTGACGCACATCCATATCGCCGCGATGCCGGCGCAATCGACGACGCCAGGCTCTCAAGTCGTTCGCCATCGGTATGCTTATCGGACACGGGCCAGCGAGATGGATATTGCCGTGACCGATATCGATCAAACGATTGCGGATTGCCTGGTCGATGCATCGTTTGTCGAAGGGCTGATCATTGCGGACTCGGCGCTCCATGAGCAGCTTTTGTCGAAGGAGCATCTTGTTGAGACGGTCGACAGGCTTGGCTTGAATCGTCGCGGTGTTGTGACGGCGCGCAGGGTCGCGCGGTGTGCCGACGGCTTGTCGGAAAACGGCGGCGAGTCCAAGGCGCGTGCGCTGATGATCGAGCGCGGCTGGCAGGTTCCGGAGCTGCAAGTTGAGCTGTTCGATCCGGTTGAGCCGGGAAGGCCGTATCGCGTTGACTATTTGTGGCGCGTGGGTGACCGGTTGATTATTGGGGAGTTCGACGGATTCGTTAAAAGCGAGAAGGCGGCGGAGGAGGGCAAGCTCGCAAAGGCGCAATTTGACGAGCGCCAGCGCGAGTCGAGGCTTTCGATGCTCGATAACTGCAAGATTGTGCGCTTGTGCTGGGATGACCTAAGGGATCCGACAAAGCTCGATCGCAAGCTCAAGGTTGCCGGCGTGCCGCGTGCCTGCTGAGACGGTTACAGGGTGTTAGGCTGCACGAGCGTGGAAATCCGGACGGATGAGCGTGGGAATTTAGACGTGATTTGGTTGAGCGTGGATTTTCGGACACACGAGCGTGGATTATCGGACGTTTGAATAATGAGCGTGGATAATCTCCCGTTTTTTGCCCCCGAACAGGCCCAAAGTGGGAAATTTTCCACGCTCATTTTTGTGGGGTGCAGCGTGCCAGCCGTTAGGCGCTGATGATGTGGGGTAGCGGCAGGTCGTGGGCGTCGGTGGGGATGTGGTCGACGCGCTGTTCGTCAAAGGCGATGCCGACGATTTGACATACGGGCGAGAGCATGGGCAGGTAGCGGTCATAGCAGCCGCCGCCGTAGCCTAGGCGCGTGCCGGTGCGGTCGAATGCTACGAGCGGCACGACGATCATGTCGAGAGCTTCGGCAGGCACGATAGGGAAGCGGCTGCTGTCGATGTCCGTGGCCGCAAAGGCCCGCGTGGGGTGGG
Source organism: Collinsella sp. AM31-2AC (assembly GCF_003469285.1). Taxonomy (NCBI): domain Bacteria; kingdom Bacillati; phylum Actinomycetota; class Coriobacteriia; order Coriobacteriales; family Coriobacteriaceae; genus Collinsella; species Collinsella sp. AM31-2AC. Next base: position 103,359 of record NZ_QSJB01000001.1, on the reverse strand, counting down.
CGATAAACGGAGCCGCGTCCGCGTCGCCGGCAGCAACTGCCCGCATACACATGCGCTGGCCACAAGCTGCGGCGTCTGTTGCCGAGAGCATGCACGGATAGGCCACGCGCCAGCCACGTTTGGCGGCAGCTGCGGCAAACGCGGCTGAGTCGACTTCGGAACCCATCGCGGCATAGATGGCAACGGTGTGCGGCACCGCGGCATCCGAGCGATCCAACAGCTCAGCCAGCCGCGTACAGATAACGGCGGACTTTGCCGCACGCACATCCAAATCAAGAGCATCGCGCCGGGAAATCACCGCCCGTCGCAACTCAGCCTTATCCATCCCAGCTCCCTCTCCCAAACCTACCAAAAAGGGACAGGTTTATTTTGGCAGGTTTTATCTGGGCAAACGTCGAAGCCGCCGCAAAGGCGCCCTTTGTGGCGGCTTCGACTCGACGTTGGCTTCACAGCGCCGCAGCGATCGCTTCAGTCACAAACTTATTGAGTGACTCACCCTTCTTTGCCGCCGCCAGCGCTGCTTGCTTGTGGAGCTCAGAGCCCGTTCTTACGTTGAACGAGCCCTTAAAAGCCCGCTCGGGTTCCTTGCCCTTCTCGGCGCAAAACTCAAGGTAATCGTCGACGGCGTCGTGGAAGCATTGCTCCACTTCTTCAGCCGTGGAGCCTTCAAATACGATTGCGTCCCTAATGCCGGCGACCATACCTGTTAGCACATGCTGTTCGGCATCGAACTCGACCGGGGCGAAATAACCCTTGTATGCCAAAACGTTACTCATGACTACCTCCGACATCTTGCAGAAAGCGAACGATGTTTCGAATGGTCCCCGCTGTCAATTCGTCAGATGGATGAGGCGTGTGCATTACGAACATCCTGCCATCTGATGGCCTGTAGAAGCGAACGCGCGATCCGGATGTCCTGCCTTTGCTGCCCATTTCAAAGCCATATGAAGCCATAACTTTAAGAAAGTCAGCGAATCTATACGTTGAAGGACAGCTAAGCAGCTGGGCGATGAGTTTATCGGATCGAGTCATCCCGCCTCACATTCTGCAACTATATTCTAGTTGCAATTTCAGTTTGATGCAAGCACCTCTACTATAGAACATGTGTGCGTATAGAACAAGTGTTCGAATCACAACTGAGGAAGGAGACAGGCACCTTTGTGGTGGTCTGTGCTGTGGAGTGGGCGTCTGCGGCGGTTTGTCTCAATCTGTAACAGTAACTCGGCATAATTGGACCTAGATGTTACAGATTGAGACAAACCGCCGCGGTGGGCTGCGCCGCCCCGCTCAAACCGCAGAAAAAAGTAGATTTTCAGACATGTCCCAAAAATCTACCTTTGCCGTGCGTTAGCCCATCAGGTCGACGACGTTAAAGTCGGCGTTGCTCTTGGCGATGACGTCTCGGCAGCCAAAGACGCAGGTCGGCGACTCGGCTGCGATGCGCGTCACATCGGCGCCGAGCGAGCGCAGTTCACCGGGCGTGGCGGCGAGCATCTGGGCGCGGCGCTTCTCGCGCGCGTCGGGATCGAGGCCGGCCAGGTAAGTCGTGTTGCGGCGCTTGGTGAGCGCGTAGGGCTTCACCGGCGCGTCCATGCCGCTCACGCAGCTCACGATAAAGCCCTCAAAGGCGGCTTCGTCGGGTTCAAAGCTGCCGAGCCATTCGCCCGCGCGCGCCACGCGCTCAATCGAGGGATCGATTGCCGGGTCGCGGTAGGTATAGAACGCCGCCTGGCGCTCGCCGGCCGCGCGGAATCCGCAGCCGTACGCGCCGCCCTTTACGCGGATCTCGTTCCACAGGTAATCGTAGGAGAGCGCGTTGGCGGCAACCGCCCAGGCGCCCGTCACGTCGATGCCCAGACGGCGCGGGTCGCATGCGCTTGCCGCAAAGCAGATGTCGCTGGGGATGACAAAGGCCTCGTGGCGGTCGCGCGGCACCGGCACCACGAGCGCGTCGCGGCCGGCAGCGCCGTCGCCAGCGTCCGCGCTCAACCCCAGGTCGCCCGCGGCGGCCCAGTACGCGTTAAAGTCTTCATCGCTGCCGGTAAAGCTCGCCAGGCAGCCATCGGCCACAAAGATGCGGCCCGCCAGCTCGGCAAGCTTGGCGCGCAGGCTATCCAAGCGCTCGTCAAAGTGTTCGAGCAGATCACGCAAGAACAGGTAGAAGTCCACGCCCGAGAGCTGTTCGCGCACCACGGCCGAAGGCGAGCTGTAACTCATCGCGCGACCGAGTGCTGCCGAGTGGCCGTTGTTGATAAAGCCCTGCTCAAGCCCAATGCGAATCTGCGTGAGCACGTCGCGCACGCGATCGGCGTCGGCATCGAGCAGCAGCGTGCTCGACCACACCTCGCGCGGCAGGTTTGCCAGCGCATCGATCTTCTCGGACAGGGCGCCGGCGCTCACCAGCAGGTAGGGGCGCACGCCGTCCACGTCGGGCTGCGTCATGACCTCGGTCGTAAAGCTCAAAAAGCCCAGCTTGCCGGCGATGAGATTATCGAGCTCCTTGGCCGAGTGCTCGCTCGTGGGCAGCTGCTTGAGCAGGCGGCAGAGCAGGGTCACGTAGGGCAGGTCCTCAAACGCGACGCATCCCAGGTCGAAATACTGCATGGCGTAGGCCAGGCGGTTGGTGGGGATGTCGTGGCGCAAGCAGGGGATGGGTGCGGTCGTGTCCACGACCAGCGGCGGCTCGGGGCGTGCCTCGCCAATGTCGGACACGCGCAGGCGCGGCAGCGTGGCCTTGGCTTCGGGCGTGTCCTCGGCCTCCTGCGCGGCACGCAGCGCGGCCGTGCGCTCGACCACGTCGGCCAGCTCGGTATCGGTCATGGCATCGCGCTTGGCTGCCAGCCCAGCGCCCTCGGCGCTCTCCGAACCGGAGCCGGCGTCCACCGGCACCAGCTCGACGAGCGCCATGTGGTCGTTTTCCAGCACCAGCTCGCGCAGCAGGTCCTCAAAGTAGTTACCGTCCAGCTCGCCGCGCAGCTCCTCGTACACCGGACCGTACTTGAGCGCCAGCGTCGCGGCGTTGTCATCGTAGAGCCAGGTGCTCAGCGCGTCGCACGCAATGGCCACGCCGTCGGCGATGCCGTAATCACGCTGGCGCAGGTCGTATTCGTTGCTGCTGATGATGGCTTCCAGGCGCTCGCGCGGAACGCCGTGCTTGCACAGGTCGCGGCAGGCGTCTTGGAACACGCGGCACAGCTCGCGCGCCACACCAGGCTGCGCGTTTTGCAGCATGATGAGCTCGTAGGGCTGCAGGCTTTCGGCCGCGGTGTAGCTCACCACGTTGCCGCCCACGCCGGCGGCCAGAATGGCCTTCTTAACCGGCGCTTCGTTGGAACCCAGCAGCGCCTCGAACAAGATATCCGCAGCGATCGTGCGCTTGCGATCGAGCGCGCTACCCAGCACAAAGCCCAAGCCCACCAGGGCGTTCTCGGGCGTGGTTGCCATCTCGACGCACTTATACTCGCAGGTCACGGGCGCCTGCACGCCCAGCGGATTGGGCGCCAGCGTGGACGGGTCCTCGCCGGCGGCGACGGCTGCGTCCATGCGGCGGCTCGCAGCGCTCGACTGCGACAAATAGCGCTCGTCCAAAAAGGCCAGCGCGCGGTCCACGTCCAGGTCGCCGTAGAGCGTGATGTAGGAGTTGGAAGGGTTGTAGTGGCGCGCGTGCGTGTCCAGGAACTGCTCGTAGGTGAGCGCCGGAATCGCGCGCGGGTCGCCGCCGCTCTCGTGCGCATAGGCGGTGTCGGGATAGAGCGCGGCGTTGACGGCGTCGTCCAGCACACTCATGGGGTCGGACAGTGCGCCCTTCATCTCGTTGAACACCACGCCGTTATAGCACAGCGTGCCCTCGCGCAGGCTGGCGGAGCTGTCGCCGTCCTCGCCCTCGACGCCCTCCGGCAGGTCCAGCTCGTAGTGCCAGCCCTCCTGCTCAAAAATGGTGGGCTTGGTATAGATAGCCGGGTTGAACACTGCGTCCAGGTACACGTCCATCAGGTTGTACAGGTCCTGCTCGTTGGTGGTGGCAACAGGGTAGATGGTCTTGTCGGGGTAGGTCATGGCGTTGAGGAACGTCTGCATGGAGCTCTTGATCAGATCGACAAACGGCTCCTTGACGGGGAACTTGGCCGATCCGCACAGCACCGAGTGCTCAAGAATATGGAACACACCGGTGGAATCGGCCGGCGGCGTCTTAAAGCCAATGGCAAAAGCCTTGTTTTCGTCGTCGCACGCCAGGTACAGCAGGCGAGCGCCCGAGGCGGTGTGGCGAAGCACGTAGGCATCCGAGTCGAGCTCGGGCACGGTCTCGCAGCGCTCGACGGCAAAACCGTGGCAGGTGGTACCGGGTGCCAGCAGCGCGGCGGCAGCGGCGCGCGAGTCGGTTGAGGTGGTGGGCATATGCAGCCTCCTTTGACGCCCCAGCGGGGGCGAATCGAGTCGAATCCTCGAGAGTATACCCATATGGGGCCGCGGTTCTGCAGCGAACTGAAGGCGATACCGGCGGATTGGGTAAAGGCCCCGCGTGACCGCCGCGCGAGCGTGGAAATTTGGACGCCTATCGAATGAGAGTGGATTTTCGGACGGAATCAGCCTCAAAACGCCCAAAAACCGTCCAAATACCCACCCTCATTTCCCGATCGTCCAAAATCCACGCTCATCCGCCGCCCACACATCTCTCATATCTCATTCGTCTCTAATACGAGAGATAACAGAAAGGTGAGAGATAAATATGAGAGATAACTGAGCAGCAAAGAGACAGGCAATCATGGTATTGTCTCAATACCGATTGTTCTACCAGCAAAAATATGTATAAATGAAGCAAATGGTAGACATTTCATCTCTATCTATCTCTTATCTCTAAGCCGAGAGATAGAGAGATAAATGAGAGATAATTACGAGAGATAACTGAGAGACGAGGGAAATCTATCCGCGGCATTCTCCGCAGGACCGAGCGAAAGGACGTGCAGATGAACGAAAACGAGCTGACCGGTCTGCTTGAGTCTTTAAGGCGTATGGGCTCGGATGATCTTAACGTCGAAGTGAAGGAGAGCGCCACGACGCTTTCCCGCGACGTGTGGGAAACGGTGAGCGCATTCGCGAACACTGCCGGCGGAATCATCGTGCTCGGAGTGAGTGAGCGCGCAGGTTTTGTCCCGGTTGAGAACTTCGAGACCGAGAAAGTGCTCAACCAATTTGTGTCAGGCATGGGTGATGCGGGCGGTCGAGGAAAGCTGGCCAATCCGCCCAAATACACGATCGAGCGAGTGGAGCTTCAGGGCGTCATCGTTCTCGTCATTACGATTGAGGAGCTCGATCCGTCGAGCAAGCCCTGCTATGTCATAGAGCGGGGCGCCCAGGGCGGCAGCTACAAGCGCATCGATGACAAAGATGTGCCGCTTTCATCGACCGAGGTGCTCGCATTGGCGTCATACGGTCGAGCGACTCCGAGCGATCGCGACGCGGTGGCGGGTGCGGGCGCGGACGATCTCGACGAGACGCTGGTCGACCGTACGATAGATCGGGCTTTCTCGTTGACGCCCCGGGCAATGCGCGGCGCGCCGGACAAACAAACGAAGCTGGAGCGCCTAAATATCCTTGATTCCCAGGGCAATGTCACCAAGGCTGGACTCCTAGTTGTGGGCACCTACCCTCAGCAGTTCTATCCCAAGCTCTTCGTTGACGTGGCTGTCCATGCGGGAACTCAGAAGGGCATGGCGGGGTCGCTGAGGTTCATGGACCGCACAATCTGTGAGGGAACGTTGGGCGAGATGATCTCGGATGCCGTCGCAGCCGTCGCCAAGAATTTGCGGCGAACCTCGACCGTCCAAGGCGTCTCGCGTGTCGACTCGCTTGAGATTCCCGAGGAGGTTCTGCGCGAGGCAATCGCCAACGCCGTAATCCATCGAGAATACGGGGATCGGTTCTGTGGACAATCGATTGCCGTCGACGTCTTTGATGATCGTGTCGAGGTGACGAATCCTGGCGGCCTTTACGGGGGAAAGACTCGCGAGAACTTGTTTGACGGCAGCTCCCGATGCCGTAACGCGACGCTTGTGAAGCTCATGTCGATTGTCCCGCTGCCGGATGGCGCAGGTTCGCCGGCTGAGGGCAATGGCTCGGGCATCCCGATGATGATCGATGCCATGCGCGCGCATGGTCTGGCCGAGCCCCTGTTCTGCCCGGGATTCGATCGGTTCAAGGTCGTACTTTACCGTTCAAAGATCGAGCCGGTCGATCATGGCGGGGGCTTAATTGTGACGGCACTCAAACACTACGGCGAGCTGGGGACGCGCGAGCTGGCAGAGCACACAGGGCTCACAATTTCCCAGGTTAGGTCGCGCGTCAACGCGCTCATTGCTCAAGGCGAGCTTGAGCCCACGGCGCCGGCGACGAGCCGCAACCGCAAGTATCGACTGTCGGAGCGCGTGGGATAGATGCGTTAGTGGACGAGGCGACCCAATAATCGACTCTCGATTGGCGTCCATTAAGGTAAAGCGGTTGTTGCCCAGTCGACGGTGATGCTAAAGACTCGGCTTACGCCGGCATGGCCCCGAACCCGTCCATCAAGAACAGCCTAAGAACCAGCTTGATGACATATCCCGGTTTGACTTCAGCCGTGCCAAAGACGCTGCGCTCGGCGAGCTCGCTGCAGTATGCATAGATGTCGCGGATAAGGTCCGCGCCCGAAAGCGTAAACATGTAGCCTGCGTCCGAAAGCGCATTGGGTGCGGCGGGCAATTTGGTCATGCGACAAAAGGTCAACAGGTCGGGCGCCATAGCGTCCTGGTAGCCAAGATGGCTGCCGTCTTCTTGTGCGACGAGTTCCAGCTGGCGTACTCGATCCAGCGCCGCTGCCAGCACAAAGCTCGGTGTGGGAGCATTGACGTCCTCCGTGCTCGCCACGAGTCTGCCTGCTGCCTGCGTGACAAGCCAGGCGACCTCGCGCTGGCAGCGCACGGCCTTGCGTGTAACCGGCTTGATGGACGAAGAAGAAACGCTCCCCTTAGGCGGATTCGAAGCAGCTATAAGGCCCTCCCATGAACGACCCGGTCCAACAAGCCCGGATGAAACACGTGCTACATCAGTATACAGGGAAGTGGGACAGCGGGGTACAAGCGCGCCAGCGGCAAACCGAGAGCATCAACGACGTGCCGATCGCGGAATGAGACCTCGTAATAATTGACTCTCGGCCATATTATTGAGGGGCATGATTCGCGTTCGTATGGTTGTAGGTGCTGGCGATGAACGACATTGACCTTGCTGTTCCGTTGATGGATGGACCAAGCTATGACCGCGCCTGCAGTCTCGTGCCTTCCGAATACGTTGAGGCATGGGAGTGGTTTCTGGGTGAGGAACAGCGCGGCGGCGTTTGGACCAGCCTTCCGCACCACACCAAGGAAGATAGCCCTCAGTATCAGTATCGTTTGAGAATTGGCTCGGACTTCTTTCCCGTAACGCGGGATTCAGGGATCTTCTGGCCGGGCCAGGATCGGGTGAAGCAAGATCCCGATAAGATCTTTGCGCTCTCGGTTCATAACTCTAAAAAGAGTTTCTATACCGATGTTCCTCCGCTCTATTTGGATGACGGCACGTGGGTCATTAAGTATTCGGTTCAAGCGCCGGGCACCGTTGGTTCTCGAGACCAAGACTATAACCGGAAAATGCTCAACTGCATGGAATGTGGCGTTCCAGTTGGAGTCATATTTGCAACTGAGGTGGGCTATAAGGTGCTTGGCCTTGCGTTTGTTGAACGGTTCGAGCCCGAAAACGGCTGGTTTGTTCTGCATGGTCCCGTTCATAAAGGCGGGCCTGACCCTCGTTTTGCGTCCGACATGAGCTATCTGAAGCACATGCCAGTCGACATTGAGTTTGCCGGACGGGATGCGACCGATGACGAAAAAGTTCGCTATGCGTTAAGGCGCGAGCGACTGGGGCAACAATGGTTCCGCAAGCAGCTCGTTGCCGCCTATGACGGCCGTTGCGCGGTGTCGGACTGCGGCGTCAGCGAAGCTCTGGAGGCTGCACATATCGAGAATTACTCGGGCCCTAAATCGCAAGTTGCCAGCAATGGCATTCTGCTTCGGCGCGACTTACATTCCCTATTTGATGCTCATCTGATTTCGTTTGAGCCTGTTTGCGGTGAATATCGGCTGTGCGGATCGTACCTGCTGGATAAGACCGACTACGCTTCCTTTGCAGGTGCGACGCTAAGGCAGCCGAATGAGCGTCAGTGGCGACCCAATACGGCGTTTCTTGAGGCCCATCGCATTGAGTTCGATCGCTCGGAAAAGAAGCGTGAAAAGGCGGGGATTCTGCCGTATTAGCGTATTTGGCTTTGGTGGTCTTTTAAGATCGTGTTGTTTGATCGGATCGCGTGGCGATGCAATTTCGCGCGCACTTGCTGGTGCATGCTCTTCCTGGTTTCAATTACGGGAAGGGAGCGAGCGTGAGCTGGCGAGGCGATGTCGTGATGGGGAAGTACGGAAAACTGCCGCGTGCCCTTATCGACAACAGTATGTTTCCGAGCGTAGAAGTTGATTGCGGGTCGTTTGTCGTCGCCTGTCCTTGTTGCGGCTCGCAAATACCGTGTCTCGACATTCGGTTCATCGATGCGCGCGACAGACTCAGCGACGAAGTGAGAAAACGGACAGGCGTTCATATGCCGGTGTACCCGGAGAAATGCCCTGTTTGTGGCCTCGATATCGTGTACGACGCCGGCGACGAGGGATAGGTGATGCGGAGGAGCTGGCTGTGAAGGCCTCTCCGTCCCTACAAATAAATCCCCTCACCGAGTTGCTTGTGGAACTCGGCGTGATGGTCACGTGCCCAGGTAAAGAGCGCCTGGTCAAAGTCAGTGCGCGTAGCCGGGACGCCAAAGACGCCGGCAACTTCGACGCGCACAAACTCCAGTGCCGGCAGCTTGTTGATGGCAGTGAGGGCAAACGGGGATGAGGGCTCCTCGAACAGATAGCGGCTGCCTTGCAGCGCATCGCAACTGGTGCACGTGTTGCCGAGCGACGGGGCTTTGGAGGCTCGCGCGCCCACGGGCTTGTAGCCGCAGCGCTTATGAAGGTAGTCGCGGATCTCGCCCGGCGCGCAGCCAAGAGCGGGCACGATGGCGAGTGCGTTGGCGTTGGCCGTGTCGATGGCAATGTGCCCGGCTTCGTTGGGTGCGTGCGCGATGGCGATGCTCTCGTCGTTATCGGTTCGATAGGGAATGCCGAAGGCCGCGACCGAGGTCTCTTTGTGACACTTCCAGCACTCGCGCTTGCCCAGTACTAGATATATATACGGCGCCGAGAGGTCGGATCGGTCAACACCGGGCAGCCACTCGGCAAAGGGTTCGGGGTTGACGCCGCTAGGTACATACCAGATCTTCTTGGTTCGGTCCCATTTGGCGCCCAGCGCCTTGGCTTCTTCTTTGTGCGAAAAGGGAACATCGAGCTCGGTGCGCATGGCGGCTCCTTGGTGCTGCAGGTGCAAGTGGCTCAAGGATACCGCAGAGCGCAGACATCGCGGCGTTTTGCTGAGAAGTTGCGGTTCGGATGGGTTCGAGACGCGTTGGTCTCGGCCTCGGTGGCTATTGGGGCGGTTTTGATTGACTGCGGAGTCAGCCGGGATAGGCACTTGGGTTGCTGACGCGGTTTTGTGCATGGGCAGGGTGGTTGTTTGAGCGGTTGGAGCAGTTTGCGGCGCAGTTTTGTGCCTAGCTATTGTTGATGTTGGGGTATTGAATTTATTTGGCAGCCATTCGTCAGGTGAATTGATGCTACGTTGCGATGATGGTTGGAGCTGCCAGCGGATTTGGCGACATAAAACAAAACAGCCCAGAGACATAGCCTCTGAGCTGTGAACATTTGGTGGGCGTTAGAAGATTTGAACTTCTGACCTCTTCCGTGTCAGGGAAGCGCTCTCCCCCTGAGCTAAACGCCCTATCAAGGGTGCGCAAGTGCGCAAGGGATAATATAACGGAGCCTGAATTCGGTGGCAAGAACATTTTTAAAAATCGCTTGCATTGTGGTCTGGTGAGAAAAAGCCGCTCGCCGCCTGCAGGTGACCGTTTACGGTCAAATTATCGACAAAGCGTAGACAGGTTTGTGGCAAGGTTTCAGGGAAGTATGTGCTGGCTTCGCCGTCTTGCGCACGATTGCACGAGGCGTGTGCCGTTGTTTGAGTAGTATGGGGGCCGACCATGAACATGCTGGTCGTAGATGATGAGGCTGATATCGCAAATATGCTCGCGGAGTTTTTCCGCATGGAGGGTTACGAGGTTTCGGTTGCCCATGACGGGCCGTCGGCCCTGGCGGCGGCTTCTTCTGGCCCCACCCCCGATATCATGCTGCTCGATGTAAACATGCCGGGGATGGACGGCTTCGAGGTCTGTCGCCGCGTGCGGAAGCATGTGAGCTGCCCGATCATCTTTCTAACGGCGCGCGTTGAGGATATGGACCAGCTTGATGGTTTTGCGGCGGGTGCCGACGACTACGTGCTCAAGCCTTTTTCTCTCGAGGTCCTGGGTCGTCGCGTGGCGGCGCACATGGCGCGCGAGGGAAGGACTCGCGATCGGCAAAGCGACGGCGCCGTCCGCTTTTTTGGCGAGATGACCATCGATTACGCTCAACGCATCGTTGAGGTTCACGGTGCGGGTGGTAATCGGGATTCGTCCGCCGGGGGCGATTCGAACGCGGTGACCGTCGACTTGACCAAGCTCGAGTTCGACATCATCGCCCTGTTGAGCAAGCGCCCTGGCCAGGTGTTTGACCGCGATGTGATTTACGAGCGCGTGTGGGGATGGGACGCCGCGGGTGACCCGTCGCAGGTGCGCGAGCACATTCGCCGCATTCGCAACAAGTTTACGTCGGCGGGGATCGCGGACGATCCGATCGCAACGGTATGGGGCGTGGGCTACAAGTGGGTGGCAAAGTGACGGGTTTTGGTAAGGGCCCACGCGGGCGCCATGCGCCTCACGAAGACGGCCGAGTTGTCGCTTGCGAGGACGGTTGTCGGGACAATGGCGGTTCTGTCCGCAGGCGCGACCGCCGCGCAGCTCGCCGCGCCGAGCGACGCGCGGCCCGCGAGCTTGAGCGCGAGCGGCTGAAACGCCTGCCGCGAAAAGAGCGCCTGCGTGCCTGGTGGAGCCTGCGGCCGTTGGGCGTGATCTTCACGGCGTATCTGGTCGCCTATCTTGTTGTCGCCACGGTGCTTGCGCTGAGCGCCATTGAGGTACTCGCGGCTTGGAATAATGGATATTACGAACTCGAGGTGACGCTCGACAACGGTTTGACCGAGCACGGCGTGATCGATTCGGGCCCATACATCTACGACCCCACCTCTCAGCAGCTGCTTCCCGCATCCGAGCTCAACTTGCCAGGCGATGGGCCGTACGCGGTCTTCATTGCGACGGGCGATTGGGGGACCGGTAGCGATTACGTGCCGGAGGGCGGGCGCACCATCAGCACGCTGTACGCGACCGTCGACATGGTTCGTAGCGGCCAGGTGCAGCTCTACGACTGGGGGCTCAATTACAACGAGGGCTATCCGCAGGAGGAGATCCTCGAGGTGAACAGCACGATTCCGGCGGAGAACCTCGCCCGCTATGACGCGTTGAGCCGCGCGGGCCGCGCGCAGAGCGTGGAGCTGTTTGAAAACATGACGGGAGCCGATCTTGAGGAGACGTTTGGCGAAGGGCTCGTCTCGAACACTGCCTATTATGCGGCTTCACCGCCTCCCGATGGTCCGATGCCTTGGGTCCTCACGCTTGCGACGGGGCTTGTGCCCGTTTTGGCGTACGGCGGCCTGGGTTGGCTCACGTTCAAGCACTTCTACCGCGTTCACATCGCCGGGCCCTTGGGGGAGCTGGCGAGCGCCGCGGGGCGCATCGCCGGTCAGGATTTGGATTTCTCGATCGAGCGCGTGCGGGGCAAAGAACTTGGTCGCCTGTCCGAGACGCTGGAGAATATGAGGGCGTCGCTGCTCGATGCCCAGCGCGAGCTGTGGCGCACCGCCGAAGGGCGGCGTCAGCTCAATGCGGCGTTTGCGCACGACCTCCGAACGCCGATCACGGTGCTCAAGGGGACGGTCGAGATGGCGCAGATGCGCCTGCGTCGCGGCGATGAGCTCGATGTTGGTTCGTTGGATGCCCTGTCGGCCCAGGTGGTGCGTTTGGAGCGGTACGCAACGGAGATGGGAGGGCTGAGCAAGCTCGAAGATCGACCTGTAGACCGCAAGCCGCTGACGCCGCGGTCCCTTGTGGATGAGCTCGAGTCGCATGCGAACGAGGTTGTTGCGGCGCGCGGGGAAGGGCTCGCGTTGAGGGTTGCAATCGACGAGGGTGAAGATGGCGCCCGCGCCGACATGACCCACATCGATCTACCCCTGGTCGAAGAGGTTCTCGACAACCTCTTGAGCAATGCGTGCGGCCATGCGAAGGGCGTCATCGAGGTTGAGATTTCTGTTCGCGAGGGCAGGTTGGCTCTGAGCGTTGCCGATGATGGTCCGGGCTTTACGCCCGAAGCCCTGCGGCGCGGGTGCGATCCGTTCTTTAGCGAGAACAAATCTGCCGAGCATTTTGGGCTGGGCTTGAATGTGTCGAGCATTTTGTGCGGTTTACACGGGGGAGCGCTTGAGTTAGGGAATGGTTCGACCGGCGGGGCACGTGTGACGGCGACGTTTAGCACGGGCGGCGATGGGGACGAAACGGGGGAGTTGTGACGAGGGCGCGCGCTGCGCGGGCGTCGCCGGGCTCATCGAGCCGTCGGCGAACCAGTTACCTGCTATTACCTTAAGAATGGCTTACCTTAACGTAAGGCTTACTGAATTGTCATTGCTGGTAGACAAAACATAGACACCAAGTTGCGAAACTGTCCTTGTCAGGTACACAAGGAGGTAACGCGATGATGAGGATGCAGCCCGAAGCCGAAGGGTATTCCGATCAGGTTTCTTGCGGGGGCGCCGCTCGCCGTCTTGACGTAAGCGCTTTGAGCGAGCTTCGCAATCGAGTCGCGGGCGCTCATGACGCGCTGGACGACGCCTCTTCTGCCGGCGCGCGGACCGCAAACGCCCCCTCATTCGCGACCGCTGCGGCAATGTCGGCCGAGGCCGTCGCAGAGGACGATGGCCTCGATGCCCGCCGTCGAATCCTGCGCCGTCGCGTGCTTTTGGCGCTTGCGGCCTCGGCCGCAATCCTCGCGACTGCATGCTGGGAATACCTTCCGGGGATCTTGGCATGGCTTGCAGACCCTCAGGCGGTTCGGTCGTTCGTCGCCGACCACAGCGTGATAAGTCGTCTCGTCATGCTTGGAATCAACGTCACCCAGATCTTCTTGGCCTTTTTGCCCGGCGAGCCTGTGGAGCTGGCGAGTGGTTACGCGTTTGGCTTCTGGGAGGGGACGGCGCTGTGTCTCGTCGCCTCGGGGCTGGCGACGTCGGCGATTTATTGGGCGACGCGTCGATGGGGCTGGAGCCTGGTTGGCCTCTTCTTCGACCGCAGCCTTCTCGACCGGTTTTCGTGGCTCAATAATGCGAAGCGACTCGAGCTGGTCATGCTGGTGATTTTCTTGATCCCGGGAACCCCGAAGGACTTCTTGACGTATTTCGCCGGCCTCACCAAGATGCGCTTCGCCCCCGTGGTGCTCATCGCAACGTTTGGGCGCATTCCCTCCATTGTGACTTCGACGGCCGCGGCATCCGCTGCGGGCAGCGGAAACTGGCTGGTGGTTGGTGTCGTCGTTGCCGTGTCACTGCTGTGCGTGGCGTTGGGCGGCTTGCTGTATCGTCGCCTGCGTGCCAAGGCGAGCTGAGGCGGCCGGCGAGGATGTACGGCGGCTGATGGGCCTTTTGCGGCTACATCGGACCGCCGGTCGCCACAGCAATCCAAAACCTCCCCAACATGTGCATTCTGAAATCGAAATCTTGCGGAAACGCGAGCAAAATGCACTGCTGGGGGAGGTTTCGAGGGTTTACGCGCTTGCGACTCCGCTATACGCTCCGATTGATGAAGAAATCGGCCATGGAGCAGAGCAGGTCAGCGGCGTTGTGCGAAATGACGCCGTTCTCGGCGAGCGCACGGCTGGTGTCTTGCGCCTCTTGCGCGAGCTTGAGTGCGAGATCACGACACGCGTCGATGCCCCCGCCGATCTCGATGAGCTCGACGGCGCGCGCGAGGTCCGTGGGATCGTTCGTTTTTGCTTCGAGCAGCCCCCAAGGGCCGCGGCCTCAGGTTCGACCGGCTGGCCCCGGCGGACCTGTCGCTGGCGATGTCGCACGTGAACTCCGAGCCGCGCGGCGCGCTCGGCTTCGCGACGCCCGCCCGCGCCTTCCGGGCGATGCTCGGCGCCGACGCGGAGGCGCTGCTGGACGCGTACGGCGTGGAGGACGTGCCCATCGGCGAGCTCGACCTGACGCCGGGGCTCATCGCGCGGGCGCGCGCGGAAAGGGGCGATGCCCCGCCGTCCTAGCCTAAGGGAAAACGGAATAGACGGAACCGACCGTTCGGCTGAGTCTGGGAAGAGGCGCCGGGCGGCGGGCGGGCCTTCGGACCCATCGAAACACATCTCCACCGTTCCTTCAACTGGGAAAACGGTGCCCCCGGGCCCCGGGAGGGGCCACGGGGGCGTTCGGCTAGGTGCGGGAACGGCCTATTTGCTCAATGTGTTCGGCTGAGATCGGAAATCAACCCTTGCATTGTGGAATTCGGGGGCTTTGTCATATCCATTTCAAAAGAGCCTGCTGCCGCGATTTGACTGTCGCATAATGCAAGGCCATTGCGGTACCGAGCTATGGAAAGACGCCTGCGGAATTGTCCTACCGATAAGCGGACAAGCCTCCGGCTGGTGCCTTCGCCGTGGTAAGGTAAGCCGAATTGTTTCCAGGCTGTTTCGGGGGAGTGGAATGAGCAAAGAGTGCGTCGAGCAGGTCGAAGGCGCAGGAGCTTCGGTGCCGATGACCGATATATCGAACATTGATGTGCCCGAGGGCACCGACGAGCTCAGCCGCAACACCCGCCGTGCATGGCGCGACCGCCTGAACAGCGCTTCGACGCGCAAGTTGATCATGGGCGTCTTGGCTACGCTGGTGGGCGGTTCGTTTTGGGGCTTCTCGGGCACCAGCGCGAGCTTTCTGTTCGATACCTACCACGTCGATACCTTGTGGCTTATGAGCGTGCGTCAGATTCTCGCCGGTCTACTCTTTATGGCCGTGGTTGTTACGTGCGACCGCGAGCGCCTGATTAAGCTCTGGACCACAGCCGCCGATCGCAAGCAGCTGCTGCTCTTTACCGCCTTTGGCCTGCTGTTCAATCAGTTTTGCTATCTTTCGGCCGTGCGTCTGACGAACGCCGGAACCGCGACGGTGCTCCAGTGCCTGCAGCTCGTTATCATCATGGGCTACACCTGCGTGACCGATCGCCGCATGCCGCGTACTCGCGAAGTCATCGGCATCGGTCTGGCTCTGGGTGGCACCTTTTTAATCGCCACCGGTGGCGACCCCACCAGCCTGAATATCTCGCCGCTCGGCCTGATCGCGGGTCTCATGTGTGCGGTCAGCGCTACATGCATGGCGGTGATTCCCGCCAAGATCCTGCCCGAATACGGCAGCCCCATCGTCACGGGCTCGGCAATGCTCACGGCGGGCGTGGTCTCGTGTGTCTTCGTGCAGCCTTGGGCGCATATGCCGGCGCTCGACGCTGCCGGCGTCGAGGCGCTCGCGGTGTTCGTGGTTATCGGCTCGTTTTTTGCTTACATGCTCTATATGCAGGGCGTTAAGGACATCGGCTCGGTACGTGCGAGCCTCATCGGAACTGTGGAGCCGGTTTCGGCGACCATCACCAGCGCCGTTATGCTGGGCACGGTGTTTTTGCCGACCGACCTTATCGGCTTTGCCATGATCATCGTGATGATGTTCCTCACGGTGTAGCTGGCGCCGCCGCCAAGACAGAAAAGGTGTTGTGCCACATTTTCGCCAATTGATGTCCGTGTCTGGAGTTTAGCTGTCGATGCCCAAAATGCCATAAACTAGCAACGTTATGGACTTTTTCATTGCGACTCAATTGCGAGGATTTCTTTATGGCTGGTAATCACTTTAAGGGCAGCGATAGCGGCCGTCCTGCAGTTCCGCCGCGTCCGAACGGGGCTGGTAAGGCCGGCACGCCGGGCGGCGCTGGACAGGGCGGTTCTGGTAAGCGCGTGTCCCCGGGCGAGACGGCGATGTTTACCGCTCTGTACGAGCAGTCTCAAAAGGCAAAAAAGATCGGCCGTGCAAGAGGGAATGTCTTTGCGGGCGGTGCAACCTCCACGTCGCAGCCGAGCGGGGCTCCTTCGGCACCTGCGAACAACGCAGGTGCTGTCAACGCCGCGAATACCGACGGCAACGTTAATGCCGGCAGGGCCGCCAACAATACTCCCTCTTCCGGTGGCGTGGGGCTTACGGGTAACCTTGGCACGATTTACACCGGCGCCTCCGAGACTGGCACGTTCGCCCGCCTGGATGATAGCGGTGTCGAGTTTGCGGGCTCGGGTTCCAAGGAAGATTATTACGATTTTGGCTTGAACTACGGTGGCGACGCTTCGTCGAGTTCGACCTCTGACGGTCTGGTCCGTCATCGCCATCGCAAGGGCGAGCGCAAAAAGCGTCACACTGGCGCCATTATTGCCGCTGTAGTCGCGGTGCTTCTCGTTGCGCTTGGCGCAAGCGGCTTTATGCTGCTTAACTCGGCAAAGACCGTAAAGAGCGAAGCGAAGGAGGCTGTCGAGATCGTCGGTGGCCTTAAGGACAAGGTCACGTCGGGCGATTTTTCGACGCTGCCTGACGACGCGAAGAAGATCGATGAGCTCTGCGACAGCATGAAGGCGGAGACCTCGAGCCCGCTGTGGACGGCGGCTTCATTTATCCCGGTGTATGGCAGCGATATCAATGCGGCCCGCACCATGATCGACGCCCTGTCCGATGTCTCGAGCAACGCGCTGGTTCCCATGGCCGATAACCTTTCGCAGGCCACGCCCGGCAAGCTGTTCCAGGATGGGACCATCAACGTGTCCGCACTGCAGGCGGTCGCCGATTCGCTCTCCGATAGCTCGAAGGTGTTCAAGAGCGTCAACGAGAAGATCCAGGGCATTGGCGATACTCATATTTCCCAGGTGACCGAGTTGGTCGATAAGGCCAAGGACGGCTTTGCCACCCTCAACGGCGCGGTTGACGCGGCGGAGAAGGTCGCCCCCGTCCTTCCCCAGATGCTCGGCGCCAACGGCCAGACGCGCAACTACCTTGTGTACGCCATGAACAACGTCGAGATTCGTGCCTGCGGCGGCTTTGGCGGTTCGCAAGGTTTGATTTCGGTCACCGACGGCCAGATGTCGATTGGCGAGTTTGTTCCCCGCATTGGACTCAGCGAGGATGAGGCAGTCGAGAGCGTCGACGAAGAGGATGAGGCGCTGTTCGGCAACCACAGTAACCTGTACAACTCGGGCAATACCTATTCGCCTGATTGGCCCCGCAACTCGCAACGTGTCGCAGCCCTGTGGAAATCTCAATATGGCCAGGACGTTGACGGTGTCGTGGGTATTGACCCGGTGTTCTTGCAGTACCTGCTGGGCCTTGTCGGTAATGTCTCGCTGCCCGATGGTACGGTCGTCGACGGTACCAACGCGGCGAAGGTTCTCATGCACGATGTGTATTGGAACTATCCGGTCGAGGAATCGGATGGCATCTTTGCGGCTGTTGCCAGCGCCGCCTTCGACAAGATTCTCGGTGGCATCGGTGATGTCGACGTTACAAAGCTTGTCGGTGCATTCGAGCGCGGTGCCGAAGAGGGCCGCCTGATCGCGTGGATGAAAAACGATGACGAGCAGAACGCTATCAAGGAGATGAACATCGACGCCTCACTGCCCGATCCGGATGATCCGAGTGCCGATCCCGTTGCCGGCGTTTACTTTAACAACCTGAGCTTCTCCAAGCTCGACTGGTATCTGAACGCCGACACGCAGATTGGCCAGGGCGTCAAGAACGGCGACGGCACATGCTCGTATCGCATCACCGTTACCCTGACGAACATCATGACGCAGGAGGAGGCCGGTAAGCTGCCCGACTACGTTGCGGCGAGCGCGCCCGATGCCGCGCGCGACGACGAGCGTCTGCATGTCTCGTTGTTTGCCCCGACGGGCGGCAACATTACTGATCTGACCGTCGAGGGCACCCAGTTTGGTCTTGGTGCCGCTACGTGGCATGGAATCCCCTTCTATTCGGGCACCGTCGACCTGCATGCTGGCGAGACGACAACGATCACGTATACGCTGACCACGTCGGCCGAGGCGGGGGACAAGCCGCTTGCGCTGCGTCAGACTCCTACATGCCAGGCGGCTCGCGACAGCGCGTCGGCGTAGGGTTTTTCTGGTAGCGCAGATAATCGAGTACCATTTTGGGGCGGACAGGCAATCTGTTCGCCCCTATTTTGTAAGGAGAGCGCATGAAGTACTTTGGCACCGACGGCTTTCGCGGTGAGGCTAACGTTGGGCTGACGGTAGAGCACGCTTATAAGATTGGCCGTTTTGTGGGCTGGTATTACGGCGCCAACCGCGAGCGCAAGGCGCGCGTCATCGTGGGTAAGGACACGCGTCGCTCGAGTTATATGTTCGAGGCGGCGCTGGTGAGTGGCCTGGTCGCGAGCGGTGCGGACGCCTATATGCTGCACGTGATCCCCACGCCGGGCGTAGCACATCAGACCGTGGAAGGCTGCTTCGATTGCGGCATCATGATCAGCGCGAGCCACAACCCGTTTTGCGATAACGGCATTAAGCTCGTCAATAGCGACGGTTTTAAGATGGACGAGGACGTACTGGAGCTCATCGAGGACTACGTCGATGGCAAGAGCGAGGTGCCGCTGGCCACGGGCAACCACATCGGCGCCACGGTGGACTACATGCAGGGCCGCAACCGCTACATTGCCTCGCTCATCGCCAGCGCGAACTTTTCGTTACAGGGCGTCAAGATCGGCATCGACTGCGCCAACGGCTCGGCGTCCTCGGTGGCCAAGCCGGTGTTCGACGCGCTGGGCGCCGACGTGCGCGTGATCAATGCCGCGCCTGATGGTTTTAACATCAACGTCGACTGCGGCTCCACGCATATGGAGCGTCTGCAGCGCCACGTGGTGGAGCAGGGCCTGGACGTGGGTTTTGCCTACGACGGCGATGCCGACCGCTGCCTGGCCGTGGACGAGCGCGGCCGCGTGGTCGATGGCGACCAGATCCTGTACGTGTGCGGCGTGTACCTGAACAAGCACGGTCGCCTTTCGGGCGGTACCGTGGTTCCGACGATTGCCAGCAACTTTGGCCTGATCAAGTCGTTGGAGCTTGCCGGCCTAAGTGCCGTGACCAGCGGTGTGGGCGACCGTCACGTGTATGCCAAGATGCGCGAGGGCGGTTACAGCCTGGGCGGCGAGCAGACGGGCCATACGATCTTTGGCGATATCGAGCGCACGGGCGACGGCATTATGACCTCGCTGCGCGTGATGGAAGTGATCCGCGCCGAGCGCGAGACGCTCTCGCAGCTCACGGCTCCGTGCAAGCTGCTGCCGCAGGCGCAGGTGGCCGTGCGCGTGGCGGACAAGGACGCCGCGCTCGAGAACATGGGCGTGCAGAACGCCATCGCCGAGGCCGAGGCTGCGCTGGCAGGCGAGGGCCGCGTGCTCGTACGCAAGAGCGGAACCGAGTCGGTTATCCGCGTGCTGGCCGAGGCGCCCGACCAAGCATCCGCCGATGCCGCCATGAAGCGCATCGCCAACGCACTCGAGGCTCTGTAGTTACGCGGTTTTACCAAACCGCGTAACTGCTCGACGCTGCAAACGCCCCTAAGCGGCAATCTGACGTTCAATTTCAAGGGCGCGACCAGAAGGTCAGCGCCCTTTCATTTCACGTCACCTTGCTCGCTTGGGGCCGTTTTCGCTGTCGTTGCCAAGACATCGGCGTCAACATGGTTGGCGTTGGCGATGGCGTGCTGGTCAATCCTTACAGCTCGTACAGCGTGGTGAACTTGTCCTGCAGGTAGCTGCAGTAGTAGCGGGCATCGAACGCCATGCCGCATGCGCCCTTGATGAGCTCCGGCGCGTCCTTGGCGCGGCCCCACTGCCAAATGTGCTCGCCCAGCCACGCGCGGACGGGTGCCAAGTCGCCGCTCGCACAGGCGCCGTTGAGGTCGACACCGTCGCGGCACATGGCCGGCACAAACATGGCGTCGTAGGCGCTACCCAGTGCATACGTGGGGAAGTAGCCAAACGAGCCGCCGCTCCAGTGCGTATCCTGCAGACAGCCGCGCGTGTCGTCGGGAACGGGAATGCCCAGATACTCGTCCATAAAACGATTCCAAAGCGCGGGGATGTCCTTGGCCGTGGCCTCGCCGGCAAACAGCATGCGCTCGATCTGGTAGCGCACCATAATATGCAGTGGGTAGGTGAGCTCGTCCGCCTCGGTGCGGATCAGCGACGGCTGCGCGATGTTCACGGCGCGGTAGAGCGTATCCTCGTCCACGCTACCGTAGACCTCGGGCACGTGGCGGCGCAGCACTTCGAGCAGCGGTCCCATAAAGGCGCGGCTGCGGCCCACGGTGTTCTCAAAGAAGCGGCTCTGGCTCTCGTGGATGCCCATGGAGGTGCCGCCCTCCAGGCAGGTGCGCGCGTAGGCGGGGTTCACGCCCAGCTCGTACATGGTGTGACCGGCCTCGTGGATGATGCTGTAGACGTTGGAGATGCAGTCGTCCTCGTAGATGTGCGTCGCGATGCGCGCGTCACCCACGGAAAAGCCCTCGCTAAACGGGTGCTCGGTAAAGGCAAGCGTGGTGTCGTCCAGGTCCAGGCCGACAAGCTTCATAAGGTCGAAGCTCATGGCACGCTGGGCGGCCTCTGGCACGTGGGCGTGCAAAAAGTCGGCAGCCGGCTGCTGGCCGCGCTCGCCGATGGCGTGCACGAGCGGCACGACCGTCGCCTTGACCTCATCGCAAAACGCGTCGAAGCTCTTGGCGGAAAGGCCGCGCTCGTACTGGTCGAGCCAAACATCGTATGGGTCGCGCTTGGGGTCCATGAGCTCGGCCTGATGCTTAAGTTGGGCGACGATTCTATCCACATAGGGCTCAAAGCTCGCCCAGTCATTGGCCGTCTTGGCCTTGTGCCACACGGCGTCGGCCTCGCAGGTGAGCCTGGTCCAGGCCTCGGCTTCCTCGGTGGGGATGACGCTTGCCTCGCGCTGGTCGCGGCCGAGTACGCGAATCTCGTTGAGCAGCTGCGGGTCGTCGATCTTGCCGCCCGTGACGGTCTCTCGTGCCAGCGAGCGCACAAGTTCGACAGACTTTTTGCTGGTCAGCAGCTTGTGATGCTCGCCAGCAAGGGTGCCCATAGCATCGGCGCGGGCCGCGGCGCCGTTGGCGGGAGCAATGGTCGCGCCGTCAAACTCGGCAATCTTGAGCAGGTACTCGCGAGTCCACAGCTTGCCCTCGAGCTTACGGAATTTTTTGACAGCCTTATCGACCTTCATGCCTTTGGGCGTCTTATCCGCTGCGGGCTTGGCCATCTTATCCTTGTTCTTTCCCATACCTATATCCTTGATCTCGCAGACCGGACGCCACGGGTGGGCGTACGGCCAGTTTGCACAGCTACCTACCTTGTACCCAGTGCGAACAAAACGGAACGCGGCGATATGCTCGCAGAATGTGTTATCCTATAGCCCAATGCGTTGACGGAGAGGGTTTTGCCCGCCGCGTCGCCGGCAAGAGAGGGAAGGTCATGGGCTGCAAGCCTTCCTGCGGTGGCAAGGGCCAAGCGTTCACTCCCGAGCAGCGACCTCAACGGGCGCGCGGCTAGCGGCGGCGAAGCCCCAGTAGGGAAGCCGTGAGCCTCGCGATAAGGGGTGCAGAGTGGGCACGGCGGGCCAGACATCCGCTGGGTCAAACAAGGTGGTACCGCGGAATTCAACCGTCCTTGGGCAATGCACATGCCCGAGGACGGTTTTTTGTTACCGAACCGGGCCGCGCATCCGCAGCATCGGGCGGCGTCAGCCGTCCCGGAGCGCGGATGCGCGAGAGACGAAAGGGAAGACATGAGTCTGATTGATGATCTGGTCAAACTCGAGGAAGAGGCCAAGGAGCTCGTCGCAGGCGCCGACGACGCAGCCAAGCTCGAGGCTGCGCGCGTTGAGCTGCTCGGCCGCAAGGGCCGCATCACCGGCCTGATGCGCATGATGGGCAAGCTCGCCCCCGAGGATCGTCCCGTGATGGGCAAGCGAGCCAACGAGATGCGCCAGCTGATTGAGGGCATGCTCGACGAGCGCAACACCGAGATGAAGGCCGCCGCCCTCAAGCGCGCACTGGAGCACGACGCCGTCGACATCACGCTGCCGGGCATCCGTCCGCAGATCGGCCACCAGCACCTGATCAAGCAGATTATCGAGGAGGCCGAGGACATCTTCTGCGGCATCGGCTACACCGTCGAGTCCGGCCCCATGGTCGACACCTCCTACTACAACTTCACCGCGCTCAACGCCCCCATGGATCACCCGAGCCGCTCGGCCCGCGATACCTTCTACGTGGTCGACAACAACCCCGGCAGCGTCGCGCACCCCGAGGCTCACGCCCACGGCGAGTCCGACGTGCTGCTGCGCACCCAGACTTCGGGCGTGCAGATCCACACTATGGAGTCGCAGAAGCCGCCCATCTACATGATCTGCCCGGGCACCGTCTACCGTCCCGACACGGCCGACGCCTGCCACCTGCCGCAGTTCAACCAGATCGAGGGCCTGGTCGTCGACGAGGGTATCACCTTTGGCGACCTGAAGGGCACGCTCGACTACTTTGTTAAGTGCATGTTTGGCGAGGATCGCAAGACGCGTTACCGCCCGCACTTCTTCCCCTTCACCGAGCCCAGCTGCGAGGTGGACGTGAGCTGCCACGTGTGCGGCGGCAAGGGCTGCAACTTCTGCAAGCACAGCGGCTGGATCGAGATCCTGGGCTGCGGCATGGTCGACCCCAACGTCCTGATCAACTGTGGCATCGATCCCGAGAAGTACACCGGCTTCGCCTTTGGTATTGGCGCCGAGCGCGTCGCGGCCCTGCGCTACGACCTGCCGGACCTCAGAACTCTCATGACTGGCGATATGCGTTTCCTGAATCAATTTTAGGCTTGCCCAGGCACCCCATCTTGGCGTTCAAACCGTCGCTCGCGTACCTTTAGTACGCGTCGCTCCTCTTTCACGCCAACCTGGGGCACCTGGACAACCCTAAGGCGAACGTCTTCATTTGATATTCCTCCCTATGCGGAGATTAAGAACTAGGAGAGCTACATGCGCGTTTCTTACGACTGGCTCAAGACCATGATCGATATTCCGGAAGATCCTAAGACCCTTTCGGACGAGTATATCCGCACCGGCACCGAGGTCGAGGCGATCGACACCGTGGGCGAGTCCTTCGACCACGTGGTGACTGCCAAGGTACTCACCAAGACCCCGCACCCCGATAGCGACCACATGTATGTGTGCTCGGTCGACGTGGGCGACAAGAACCTCGACGCCGATGGCAACCCCGCTCCGCTGCAGATCGTCTGCGGCGCGCAGAACTTCGAGGCCGGCGACCACATCGTCACGGCCATGATCGGCGCAGTTCTGCCCGGCGACGTCAAGATCAAGAAGAGCAAGCTTCGCGGCGTCGTGTCCATGGGCATGAACTGCTCCGCACGCGAGCTCGGCCTGGGCGGCGACCACTCTGGCATTATGATCCTGCCCGAGGATACGCCCTGCGGCATGCCGTTTGCCGAGTATGTGGGCTCGAGTGATACTGTGCTCGACTGCGAGATCACGCCCAACCGCCCCGACTGCCTGTCCATGATCGGCATGGCCCGCGAGACCGGCGCCATTTTCGATCGCGATTTCCACGTTGAGCTGCCCGCCATCAAGGCGGAGACTGGCCGCGCGACCGACGACGAGCTTTCCGTCGAGATTGCCGACGAGGGCCTGTGCGACCGCTATGTCGTCCGCATCGTGCGCAACGTGAAGGTCGGCCCGTCGCCCGACTGGATGGTCAAGCGCCTTAACGCCCTGGGCGTGCGTCCGCACAACAACATCGTCGACATCACCAACTACGTGATGATGCTCACCGGTCAGCCGCTGCACGCCTTTGACCTGGACACCTTTGCCGAGCGCGATGGCCACCGCCGCGTGGTGGTTCGCGCCGCCCAGCAGGATGAGAAATTCACGACGCTCGATGGCGAGGAGCGCGTGCTCGACGCCGGCATGGGCCTTATCACCGACGGCGAGCGCCCCGTGGCGTTGGCCGGCGTTATGGGCGGCATGGATTCCGAGATCGAGGACGATACCGTTGACGTGATGGTCGAGAGCGCCTGCTTCAACGCCGGCCGCACCTCGCACACCAGCCGTGACCTGTCGCTGATCTCCGACGCCTCCATCCGCTTTGAGCGCCAGGTCGACGAGACCGGCTGCGTGGACGTCGCCAATGTGACGTGCGCGCTTATCGAGGAGATTGCCGGCGGCGAGGTCGCCCCCGGCTATGTGGACGTGTTCCCCGCGCCCAAGACCATCGACAGCATTAGGCTGCGCCTGGCCCGCGTGCATGCCATCTGCGGTGCCGACATCGAGCCCGACTTTATCGAGCGTTCGCTCACCCGTCTGGGCTGCACCGTCGAGCGCGACGGCGAGGACTTTATGGTCACGCCGCCGAGCTTCCGTCCCGACCTGCCGCGTGAGATCGACCTGATCGAGGAGGTCCTGCGCCTGTGGGGCATGGGCCGCGTGACGGCGACCATCCCGGCTGCCAAGAACCACATCGGCGGCCTGACCCGCGAGCAGAAGCTCACCCGCAAGGTCGGCGAGATCCTGCGCGCCTGTGGCCTCAACGAGACCACGACCTTTGGCTTTGCCGCCCCGGGCGACCTGGAGAAGATCGGTATGTCCACCGAGGGCCGCGGCTGCCCCGTGGTTCTCATGAACCCGCTGGTGGCCGAGCAGACCGAGATGCGCCGCTCGCTGCTGCCGGGTCTGCTGCAGTCTGTGGCCTACAACGAGGCCCACGGCACGCCTAACGTGCATCTGTACGAGGTCGGCAGCCTGTTCCACGGTCGCGAGAACGCCAGCCTGCCCAAGGAGACCAAGTCCGTGGCGGGTGTGCTCTCGGGCCAGTGGAGCGAGCAGTCCTGGAACATGAAGTACCGCAAGCTGCGCTTCTTCTTTGGCAAGGGCATTGTCGAGGAGCTGCTCGCCCAGCTGCGCATCGAGAAGGTTCGCTTCCGTCCCGTCGAGGGCGAGGGCTACGCTTTCTTGCAGCCGGGTCGTGCGGCCGAGGTTCTGTCCGGCGGAACCGTGCTGGGCTGGGTCGGCGAGATTCACCCCGAGGCGCGCGAGGCGATGGGCATCGATGAGGTCGTCGTTGCCTTTGAGCTCGATTTGGACAAGCTGATCAAGGGCGCCCGCAACCAGGAGAACTATCGCGAGTTCTCGCAGTACCCGGCTGTTGAGCATGACCTTGCCATTGTGGTCGACAACACTGTGACCTGCGAGGATCTTGAGCGTCGCATTACCAGTGCCGGCGGCAAGCTGCTCGAGGGCGTGCGCCTGTTCGATGTCTACCGCGATCCGGTCCGCATCGGTGCGGGCAAGAAGTCCATGGCCTTTGCGCTTACGTATCGCTCCGACGACCACACGCTTACCAGCGAAGAGGTCGAGAAGGCGCACCAGAAGATCATCACCAAGGTGTGCAAGGGCGTAAACGGCGAGGTCCGCTCGTAATCTTTGCCGTTCGGAACCCGCCCCCTGCGGGGTTTTCACGGCAACGACCTCGCCGCTTTGCGGCTGCGGGATGTTGCCTTAGAAAACCCCTCTCGGGGGCGGGTTCCTGCGTTAACCTTGTTGCGAGCGGACTGCACCTTCTTCCGGGTGACCGGAAAGTTGGGAGTGCATGGGCCTTTATTGGGCGGTGCGTGGACCTGGGTTAATAACGTACGTATTGCAAGGGCGTGCTGCGTTGTGGGCGGTGCGCCTTTTTGTTAGTATGCAGAGTCGGTGTTACGGATTGTTGGAAACGTAACACGCAACGTTCTGATTGAGAGGGCTCATGCATATTCCCGATAATTATCTGTCCCCGCAGACCGATGCCGTTATGGCGGTGGCGATGGTGCCCGTATGGGTTCACTGCATCAAGAAAGTGCGCGTCACGCTCGATCGCGAGCATATGGCCTTTCTGGGTATTTGCGCCGCATTCTCCTTCTTGCTCATGATGTTTAACGTTCCGCTGCCCGGTGGCACCACGGGTCACGCCGTTGGTGGTGCGCTCATCGCACTGCTGTTGGGTCCCGAGGCCGCTGCCATCGCGGTTTCGGTCGCGCTGGCGCTGCAGGCGCTGCTGTTTGGCGACGGCGGCATCCTGTCCTTTGGCGCCAACTGCTTTAACATGGCCTTTGTGCTGCCGTTTGCCGCTGCTATCGTGTTCCGTGCGCTCAACAGCCGTTTGCACGACAAGAGCTGGGGCACCTCGGTTTCGGCCATCGTAAGCGGCTGGGTCGGCCTGTGCCTGGCGGCCCTGTGCGCGGCGGTCGAGTTTGGTATTCAGCCCATGCTCTTTACTAACGCTTCGGGCGCGCCGCTGTACTGCCCCTTCCCGCTGTCCATTGCCATTCCGGCCATGATGATTCCGCATATGTTGGTTGCCGGCGTGGTCGAGGGCGTGGCGACTGCCGCGATCTACGGCTTTATCAAGAAGACGGCGCCGAGCGTTATCGTCGGGCACGAGGCCGTCGATGGCCAGCTTGCTGCCGAGGGTACAACCGCCAAGAAGACCTCGCTGGTCCCCACGCTCATCCTGGTCTCCGTGCTTGTTGTGGCCACGCCGCTGGGCCTGCTGGCCACGGGTGACGCCTGGGGTGAGTGGGACGCAGAGGGCGCCGCGACTGCCGTTCAGGAGGCTGGTGACGACAGTCTGCAGGCTTCAGTCGGCCTCGACACCCCGACCTTTGCCGATGCCCTGCCCACGGGCGATTATCTGCAGGCCTATTCCGAGGAACAGGGCCTTGGCTTTGCCGGCCAGGCTGCGATGTATATTCTTTCGGGCGTGATTGGCGTGGCGGTGCTCACCATCGCATTCCGCCTGGTCTCGCTGACGGTCAAGGAAAGCGGTGCTCATGGCAATAGCCGAGCTGCCTAGTTGGCTTGCGGCCGAGGAGCGTTACGAGCCCGCGGGGGCTCGGCATCGTGTGATGCAAAAGAATGTCCTGCACCTGGCGAGCCTGCTTGAGCGGGTTCGCCTGGGTGGAGGCGCGCACGAGGGCGGGTCGATGGTCGACCGCGCCCTTTCTTGCGTTTCGGCTCCGGTGCGCCTGGTGGGGATGTTCGTTTGCGTCCTGTGCGTGTGTCTGACGCAGAGCCCGCTGTACCTCATGTTGATGGCGGCCATCGCGCTGGTGCTCGTTGCCGTGCGCCCCGTACGCGGGCTGCGTGCGACCTTTGTACCGGCGCTCGGCGCCACGGGGCTTGCGGTGGTTCTGGCACTGCCTGCCCTGCTGCTAGGCGCGTCTGCCACGGGCGCCATGCTCAAGATCGCGCTCAAGACGTTCATTAATGTGTCGCTTGTGCTGGGCGTTTCATGGACGCTTACCTGGAGCCGCATGTCGGCGGCGCTCAAGATGCTGCATCTACCCGACGAAGTTATCTTTACGTTTGATATGGCGCTCAAACACATCGAGGTGCTGGGACGCACGGCGCACGATCTGTGCGAATCGGTCATGCTGCGCAGCGTCGGTTCCGCGCCTGCGGGTTTTTCGCGCACCGACTCGCTGGCGGGTATCATGGGCATGACGTTTATCAAGGCGATGGAATGCAGCCGCGCGATGGACGAGGCTATGCTTTGCCGCGGCTTTGCCGGTGCGTATCCGGCACCCGCGCGCGCCGGGTTTGGCTGGCGTGATGCGGTCTATGCGGCCGTCGTGGTGCTGCTCGCCGTGTTGTGCGCGGTGCGCTAGCGCGGGCGGCCGAGCCGTCGATGTGGATAGGGAAGGGCGACGTTTTGGCAAACGATACGAATGGCGTGATGGGCGCGAGCGGTGCTACTGGCGCCAAGAGCGTGCCGCTCATCGAGTTTCGCGACGTGGTGTTCTCCTATGCGGGGCATACGGTTGTCGATGGTGTGTCGCTGCAGGTCGATCGTGGTGAACTCGTTGCCCTACTCGGTCCCAACGGCTGCGGTAAGACGACGATTATGCGCCTTATCAACGGTCTTGAACTAGCGGACGCGGGTGCGTACCTGTTTGACGGGCACGTGATCGATGCGGCATATCTCAAGGATTCCGCAGCCGCTCAGCGTTTTCATCAGCGCGTGGGCTTTGTGTTCCAGAATGCCGATGCGCAGCTCTTTTGCGCTACGGTGGGCGAGGAGGTCGCGTTTGGTCCCGCGCAGATGGGGCTGCCGGCAGACGAGCTCGAGCGCCGCGTGCGCGATGCCATGGAGCTGTTCCAGGTTGCCGATCTGGTCGATGCCTCGCCCTATCAGCTTTCGGGCGGGCAAAAGAAGCGCGTTGCGCTGGCTGCGGTGGTGTCGATGAACCCCGATATCCTAGTGCTCGATGAGCCCACCAACGGGCTCGATGAGGACTCGTGCCACATCGTAGTCAACTTTTTGCTGGCCTACGTTGCTGCCGGTAAGACGGTTTTGATGAGTACGCACCATCAAGATTTGGTGCGCCGCCTGGGGGCCCGTGCCATCTATATCGATCGATATTACCATGTGGTCGAGGCGCCCGTGCCGTCGTATGGAACCGAAAGCGGTGCTGCGGAATAGTTGCTGCGTAGGGTATGTATGGCCGCCTGTGCGACTCTGCCGTGATGGTATAGTTAACCAGGTTTTATGGGGGTGGCTATGCCAAGTTGGAACATTCATATCGCTCAAACGGAGCGCTTGCTGGCACGTGCTAGCGTGCTTGCCGATAGCGTGCGCGACCGCAATGCCTTTTTGTTTGGCTGCGTGGTTCCGGATATCTTCGTGGGCTATATGGTTCCTGGCATCGCCGATCCCATCCCGTACCGCATTACGCACTTTGCAAAGCCCGAGCCTATCCCTAAGCCGCGCGAGCACGAGTTCTGGGATACCTATGTGGCGCCGCTGCTTAAAGGCGCATCCGCGGGCGAACCTGCTGAGGCTACCTCGATTGTCGAGGAGCGCGAGCGACTGAACCGCGTGCACTATCCTCAGCGCTACAGGGATGCCGAGCCGGTTGTCGGTCCCGGCGCCTGTGAGTTCTCGCTTGCGTCCGAAGATGTGGCGCAGTCGCTGCTCGATTTAACGCTGGGCGTCTGGTCGCATCTGGTGGCCGACACGGTATGGAACACGCGTGTGAACCAGTATCTGGAAGCACACGGCGGCAAGCCGTGCGAGGAATTCCGCATTAAAAAGCAGGGCGATTTTGACTGGTTTGGCAAGACGCTGGGCATCTTTTCCATTCCGCGTGCGACCGATCGCCTCTATACCGCTGCGACGCGTTTTGGGCAGTATCCCATCCATAAAGAATATGTGCTCAAGACTATCGGCGTCATGCACGAGATTGTACGCGAAAACCCCGGCGAGCCCGATCATCCGCCGTATCGCCTGCTAACCGAGGAGTTTTTCGATGCAACGTTTACCGAGGTCATCGAGCTAACCGAGGCGGGATTTGCGGCTCGCGTTGCTGCTTCTGACGTTCCCGCAGTCCCCCTGATCGCTAGCTGCTAGCTGGCCGGCTTAACGGCGAACAGCTCATCCCAATCGACCAATAGCTCCCGCCGCAGGGCATCTTCGGTGGTGCGTTTCTGATCGGTCTTTGGGATGTAGGGGAGCCCTGCCTTTTTATGGATGAGTTCGGCGATGTTGTTAAAGCTCTTCGTGTCTTTGATTTGCTCATAGGTTATCTGGATAACGTCATAGCCCATGCTTGTGAGGGCGGTGGTGCGCTCGGCATCGGAGAGACTTGCGGCTTCGCCATCGTGGGCGGAGCGGCCTTGGCATTCCAAGATGACGCCCATGCTGTCGGTGTTGCTCTCTATGAGGATATCGGCGTAGCAGCAGGTTTTGTCATACAGTGAGCGCGCGGCGTCGCTGAGTGGGATGCGCACGTTGTTTGCGATGTTGATGCCCATGCCGCCCTCGTTGCGGGGGAGCGAGACAAGCATAGAGGCCTGTACTTCGAAGGGCGAGGCGGTCTGCCCCGTCATGTGCTCGGCCGCCCAGCGCAGTTGTTTAACGCCGCGCAGGCCTGCAGCCTGCTTGGCGAACGCGGCGATATCCGCCGCGCTGAGGAGCGGCGGGCGCTTCCACAAATTGGTGTCATTGCCCTTGGTGTCGACAACACGCTCCCAGCAGCAGTTGGGTGGAATGAGCTTAAGCGAAATAGCTTCATCAAGATGTTGTTGCGTTCGCTCGCAGGGCTTAAACACTGCAAAGGAGCCGCACATCTCGTAGCAAGCCATGAGTAGCTGGTTGCGTGAGACCTGCGTAGCAAGGCTGAGCAGCGTAAACTCGGGCGACGTGACATCAAATCCATGTTCAGTTTGCCTAAACGACCCGGGAGGCGGCTCTTGGGTCAGGAGGTGCGATTTAAACAGGCTTCGCGACCCGGATTGTGCTCGAGTGAATACAAACCTGTGAAGCGGTGCGTGAAGTAGGTCTTTTACAACTGCATGACTTCCGAGGCCGCAACATCTGCGATCCATATTGCCAAGGCTAATGGCGGGGTAAAGCCCTAATACCTGCGGCGGGATACAGTGATAGTAAAAAGCGGATTGACCGCATAGCGTCAGGTCCATGATATCCTCCTGGTCGAAATGTGCTTTTGGACCGTGCGATGCCAGCGTCAATTCGGAAGTATGCGGCAAAATCTGAACCCTGTGAGCAGACCTGGCTTTTGAGGCCAGTTTATCAGGCATTTTGTTGCGAAAAAACGGGGTGTGCTCGGAGGTCTCAGAATTTGCCGCATACTTCCGAAAACGCGGTCGATCTGGCTCTTGCTAAAACGATTTAGCAGCGTCGGGTAAGGTGTGGTTTCGCCATCGGGCGAACACTTTTAGCGCTTGGGACTTTATTTTTGGGCCTCGAAAGGTGGATTTCGCGCTTTTGGTAAAGAAATGGGTGCGTGTTTTGCCGTGTGCCGGCATTGACACAGAAAAAGGGCCCGGAAGGCGAAGCCTTCCGGGCCCTTTGCAATGCAAACATGCTTGCAAGTACGACTTAACGCACCTGAGCGACGTAAGCGACGTTGGTCGAGGAGACCTTGTCCTCGAGCTGGACGCTCATGCGGGGATCGCCGGCGGTAGCGACGGTCAAATCGCCAGCCTCGACGTAGCCGAGCTCCTTAGCGGTCTCGATCGCCTTGACGATCGTGCCGTTGACGGTGCCCTGGGTAATCTCGGCCTGGTGCGGGATAACGCCCCAGTACATGATCATCTGCTGGACGGCCCACTCGTGGCGGGAGAACGCGCAGATCGGCATGTTGGGACGGAAGTGCGAGATCAGGCGAGCGGTACGACCGGTGGTCGTCGGCACGGTGATGCACTTGGCGCCAACGGTGGTAGCCATGTTCACAGCGGACATACCCACAACGTTGTTGACGACGCGGGTGCCGTGAGCATCGGCCGGAACCTCGAGCGGAGCGTGGGCCGGGAGGTACTTCTCGGTCTCGAGAGCAATGCTGGCCTGCATCTTAACGGCCTCGACCGGGTACTTACCGGCAGCGGACTCGCCAGAGAGCATAACGGCGTCGGTGCCGTCGTAGATGGCGTTAGCAACGTCGGCAACCTCGGCGCGCGTCGGGCGCGGGTTCTGCTGCATGGAGTCGAGCATCTGCGTAGCAGTGATGACGGGCTTGTAGGCCGCGTTGCACTTGGCGATGATTTCCTTCTGGATGTGGGGAACGAGCTCGGGCTTGATCTCGATGCCCAGGTCGCCACGGGCGACCATGATGCCGTCGGAAGCCTCGAGGATCTCGTCGAAGTTCTCGACGCCCAGGGCGCACTCGATCTTCGGGAAGATCGTCACGTGCTCGCCGCCGTTCTCGCGGCAAAGCTTGCGGATGCCACGGACGGACTCGCCGTCACGGATGAAGGAAGCGGCGATGTAGTCGATGTTCTCGGTCAGGCCAAAGAGGATGTCCTGACGATCGCGCTCGGTGATGGCGGGCAGCGAGATGTTGACGTTGGGCATGTTGACGCCCTTGCGCTCGCCGATCAGGCCGTCATTCTTGACGACGCAGGTCATGTCCTGGCCGTCGACGGACTCGACCTCGAGGGCAACCAGGCCGTCATCGATCAGGATGAGGGAGCCCTTCTCGACCTCGGAGGGCAGAGCCAGGTAGTCGAGGGAGATGTGCTCAGCGGTGCCGTGGAAATCCTCGGACGTGGGCTGAGCGGTGACGACGATCTTGTCGCCGGTCTTGACGGCAACCTTCTTGCCGTCGACCAGAAGGCCGGTGCGGACCTCGGGGCCCTTGGTGTCGAGCAGGATGCCGACGGGCAGACCGAGCTCCTTGGAAATACGGCGGACGCGCTCGATGCGACCGTGGTGCTCGTCGTAGGAGCCGTGCGAGAAGTTAAAACGGGCGACGTTCATGCCCGCCTTGATCATCTCGCGGATGGTCTCGTCGCTATCGCAGGCGGGACCCATGGTGCATACAATCTTAGTGCGCTTGTACATTCAGACCTCCATCTGACATCGTCTTGCGCTGATAGATAAACCATAAGAAATAAAACCGTGTTGATTATAACGAAATGCTGACCGAATACCCCATAAAATCGACCGTATGCCGAATTAGAAGTTCATTTTTTGCGGGATAAACGGTATATGAAAAAATTTACCAACCGCTCTAACCGCTGCTATCTGGGCGATATGTCAGTTTGGCGATGTGCCGAAGAAAAAACGTTTTACCAATGTTGAGCATCACACGGTCTGCACCGTTGCGTGCGGACCATATTTCCAAACCGATTGTTTTGGCTAGACGCGTCGCTTTGGGGTACCATAGCTCCACTATCAACTGCCGCTCAGCACGGCAGCCTTGATGAGCCCTTGCCCTTCTCCTGGGAATTATGATCGGGCATCAATCTGCTGAGTGGCCCGAATCCCAGGAGGGGACTCTATATGCAAAAGGAATACCTGTCCGCCGCGGCGGAGGTGCTCAGCGACCAAGGTGTCGATGAGAA
This sequence comes from Collinsella sp. AM31-2AC, assembly GCF_003469285.1. Taxonomy (NCBI): domain Bacteria; kingdom Bacillati; phylum Actinomycetota; class Coriobacteriia; order Coriobacteriales; family Coriobacteriaceae; genus Collinsella; species Collinsella sp. AM31-2AC. The sequence continues at coordinate 70,174 of NZ_QSJB01000001.1, read as the reverse complement.
CCTCGGCCTGAGCAACGACGAGGCGTCTTCGCGCCTCGCCAAGACAGGCCCTAACAAGCTCGAGGAAGCTGAGAAGACGCCGCTGTGGAGGCGTTTCTTTGAACAGATGGCTGACCCTATGGTCATCATGCTGATCGTTGCCGCCGTCATCAGTGCGCTCACGGGCATGGTCAAGGGCGAGCCCGACTTTGCCGATGTTGCCATCATCATGTTCGTCGTTATCGTCAACTCGGTGCTGGGCGTGGTCCAGGAAGCCAAGAGCGAGGAGGCCCTCGAGGCCCTGCAGGAGATGAGTGCGGCGCAGTCCAAGGTGCTACGCGACGGCAAGCTCGTGCACCTGCCGAGCGCCGAGCTCGTGCCCGGCGACGTGATCATGCTCGAGGCGGGCGACTCCGTCCCGGCCGACTGCCGCGTGCTCGAGAGCGCCACGATGAAGATCGAAGAGGCCGCGCTCACCGGCGAGTCCGTGCCCGTCGAGAAGCATGCCAACGTGATCGAGCTCGCCGCCGGCACCGACGACGTGCCGCTCGGCGACCGTAAGAACATGTGCTATATGGGCTCCACCGTCGTGTACGGCCGTGGTCGCGCCGTCGTGGTCGGCACCGGCATGAACACCGAGATGGGCAAGATCGCCGGCGCCCTGGCCGAGGCCAAGGAAGAGCTCACGCCGCTGCAGGTGAAGCTCGCCGAGCTCAGCCGCATCCTCACCATCATGGTGATCGTCATCTGCGTCGTCATCTTTGGCGTTGACATCCTCCGCCACGGCGTGGGCAACGTCCTTACCGATCCGACTGCCCTGCTCGACACCTTTATGGTTGCCGTCTCGCTCGCCGTCGCCGCCATCCCCGAGGGCCTTGTTGCCGTCGTGACCATCGTCCTTTCGCTTGGCGTGACCAAGATGGCCAAGCGCCAGGCGATTATCCGCAAGCTCTCTGCTGTCGAGACCCTTGGCTGCACACAGACCATCTGCTCCGACAAGACCGGTACCCTTACCCAGAACAAGATGACCGTCGTCAAGCACGAGCTCGCTGCGCCCAAGGAGAAGTTCCTGGCCGGCATGGCGCTGTGCTCCGATGCTCAGTGGGACGAGGAGCTGGGCGAGGCCGTGGGCGAGCCGACCGAGTGCGCGCTCGTCAACGACGCCGGCAAGGCTGGCCTCACCGGCCTGACTGCCGAGCATCCGCGCGTGTGCGAGGCCCCGTTCGACTCGGGCCGCAAGATGATGTCCGTGATCGTCGAGACCTTGGATGGCGAGTACGAGCAGTACACCAAGGGCGCGCCCGACGTGGTGATCGGCCTGTGCACCCATATCTACGAGGGCGAAAAGGTCGTCCCGCTGACCGAGGAGCGTCGCGCCGAGCTCGTGGCCGCCAACAAGGCCATGGCCGACGAGGCTCTGCGCGTGCTGGCGCTGGCAAGCCGCACCTACACCGAGGTCCCGAGCGACTGCAGCCCCGCTGCGCTCGAGCACGACTTGGTCTTCTGCGGCCTGTCCGGCATGATCGACCCGGTCCGCCCCGAGGTCGCCGAAGCCATCCGCGAGGCCCACGACGCTGGCATTCGCACCGTCATGATCACGGGCGACCACATCGACACCGCCGTGGCCATCGCCAAGCAGCTGGGCATCGTCACCGATCGCAGCCATGCCATCACCGGTGCCGACCTCGATCGCATGAGCGACGAGGAGCTCGACGCGCACATCGAGGACTACGGCGTGTACGCCCGCGTCCAGCCCGAGCACAAGACACGCATCGTCGAGGCTTGGAAGTCGCGCGACCAGATCGTGGCCATGACGGGCGATGGCGTCAACGACGCCCCGTCCATCAAGCGCGCCGACATTGGCGTTGGTATGGGCATCACCGGTACCGACGTCACCAAGAACGTCGCCGACATGGTGCTTGCCGATGACAACTTCGCTACCATCATCGGCGCCTGCGAAGAGGGTCGTCGCATCTACGACAACATCCGCAAGGTCATCCAGTTCCTGCTTTCGGCCAACCTTGCCGAGGTGTTCTCGGTGTTTATCGCCACGCTCATCGGCTTTACCATCTTCCAGCCGGTGCAGCTGCTGTGGGTGAACCTGGTCACCGACTGCTTCCCCGCGCTTGCGCTGGGCATGGAGGATGCCGAGGGCGACATCATGAAGCGCAAGCCGCGCAACGCCAAGGACGGTGTCTTTGCCGGACATATGGGTCTGGACTGCGTGGTCCAGGGCCTAATCATCACCGCGCTGGTGCTGGCGAGCTTCTTTGTGGGCGTGTACTTTGACATGGGCTACATCCACATCGCCGATATGATCGCCGGCAATGCCGACGAGGAAGGCGTGATGATGGCGTTCATCACGCTCAACATGGTCGAGATTTTCCACTGCTTCAATATGCGCAGCCGTCGTGCGTCGCTGTTCACCATGAAGAAGCAGAACAAGTGGCTGTGGGCTTCCGCCGCGCTGGCACTGGTGCTGACGGTGATCGTGACCGTGCAGCCGACGCTTGCCGAGATGTTCTTTGGCCCCGTGACGCTTGAGCTCAAGGGCGTTGTCGCTGCCCTGGGCCTGGCCTTCCTGATCATCCCGCTGATGGAGATCTACAAGGCGATCATGCGCGCGGTCGAGAAGGAGTAGGTCGAAAGTCCATCCTTCCCACCGGCCCGACCGCCTGCGGGGTTTCTTCCTCGCTGGTCCTCGCGCTTCGCGCTGCGGGATCGCTCGGAAGAAACCCCTCCCGGCGGGCGGGCCTTCGGATAACCTCTCGGGACCATTGGCTGAGGGAAAGTTTGTGAGCTGGTCGGGCTTTGCCCGGCCAGCTCTTTTTGATTTAAAATACCTGCTCAGTTGTGTGGTTTTGTGCTGGGAGGCATCTGTGGGCAAGGCTAAGGCTAAGGCGAAGAAAAAGACGACGGGGGCGCGGGCTAAGCGTGATCGTCGTCGGAAGCTCGCGACCGAACCCCCTGCATCTGCTGAGGAGTTGCTGGCGAGTGTACCGGGGCTTGACGCGCTGCAGGATGTTCCGGCGTTTGATGACCTGCCGGTCGATGAAGCTCAGCAGGCTGCCTTTGATGATTTCTGCGCACATGCCGAGGAGCCCGAGCAGATGCAGCTTGGCGCCGTGGTGCGCTTGGATCGTGGGTTTCCGCTGGTGGCGACTGCCGACGATACCTTCCGCGCCGAGCATGCCGTGGGATTTGCCAAGTCGCGCGGTGGGGACGAGGTCCTGCTGCCTGCCGTGGGCGATCGTGTGGCGGTGCGCCGCGCTCCCGGGCACGATATGGGCGTGATTGAATGCGTGCTGCCGCGCCGTACGAGCTTTGAGCGTTGGCGCGGCCGTGCCCGCGGAGAGCGCCAGGTGCTCTGCTCCAACGTGGATAGCGTGCTAATCGTGCAGGCGCTCGGTGCCGGCGAGGTGCTGCTCGACCGTGTGGCGCGTTCGCTGGTATTGGCGCTCGACTGCGATGCCGAGCCGGTGGTGGTACTCACCAAAGCTGACCGCTGCGATGCCGAGGAACTCGAGCGCGATCTGGACCGCGTGCGCCGCCTGGTGGGTCCGGACGTGCGCGTGATCGTGACGTCCTCTGCCGAGGGCCGCGGCCTGGACGAGGTCCGTGCCTGCGTGCCTGCCGGGAGCTGCGCCATGATTCTGGGCGAGTCGGGTGCCGGCAAGTCGACGCTGCTCAATGCGCTGCTGGGCCACGATACGTTGGCGACCGGCGGTGTGCGCGAACGCGACGACCAGGGCCGTCACACTACCGTCGCGCGCGTGATGGTGACGCTGCCGGGCGACGCCGGCGTGATCGCCGATGCCCCGGGCCTGCGCAGCCTACCGCTCGTGGGTCACGAGCGGGGACTGGCCCGCGCCTTCCCCGAGATTGTCGAGGCATCGCGCGCGTGCCGGTTTGGCGATTGCACGCATACCCATGAGCCGGGTTGCGCCGTTCGCGAGGCCGAGGACGCCGGGCAGATCGATAGCCTGCGTCTGGAAACGTTCCAAAACCTGGCGTTATCCATGCGCGTGAGTGCTCAAATGCTCGATCCCGATGTCCATCTGTAATTGATTTTTCCTATGACAGCCGTTTCCCAACTGTTCGGGAGACGGCTTTTTGCTGCGGAAAAGCCTCGAAACATGCAGTTTGCTGACGTGCTGACCAAAACCTTGCCACGAGCTTGACGGGCTGGTCAGCTTTTGGTCAGCGATTGGTTTGACATCGAAAACCAAGATTGCGATTGCGCCGCTTTGCACTCTGACCGCCCAGACAATGGTGGTACGGGCATTCGCCCGGCACTGCCATGAGAGGAGCGGCCGTGAACAAGAGCAAGCGCATCGCCATCAGTCTGGTCGCGGGCGTGCTCGCTGCTCTGCTCTGCATGGTTTACGGCTCATCGATCCGCTCACAAGCCGAACAGGTCCAGGCTGAGACCTTGGCCAAGTACGGTGGCGATCGCGTCGAGGTATGCGTCGCGGCGCGCGATATCGATGTGGGCGAGACCCTCGATGAGACCAATGTCATAACCCAGGAGTGGCTGACGAGTCTGCTGCCGCGTGACGCGGCGACCGAGCTGCGCCAGGTGCGCGGCGACGTGACGACTTCGCGTATTCCCAAAAACGCCGTGATCTGCAATGTCTACACCAAGGTCGAGAGCCACAAGCTCGAGGTGCCTAAGGGCAAGGTCGCCGTTTCGGTGGCGGTCGATGCCGAGCACTCGGTCGGCGGTGCTACGGGCGTGGGCAGCTACGTGGATGTGTATGTGCAAAAAGACGGCGTGACCGATCGGCTGTGCGGCGCGTACGTGATCGATACCAGTGAGGATTCCGGTGCCACGCGCGAGGGCAAGATCGAATGGGTGACGCTGGCGGCTGACCCCGAAGACGTCAAGGAACTGCTGGGAGCCTCGGGCAAGGGAACGGTCAGCTTGACGATTCCCGCCACGGCGCGCGGCAAAAAGAGCGGAGGCGACGAGTGATGAAGGCGATCTGGCTTGCGTGCTGCGCGTGCGGCGATTACGGGCTGTTGCAGCGGGAAGTCGAGGGCCGTGATGCGGGTGCACAGGTGCTTCGCGTGGGTGACCTGGACGGGCTGGTTTCCATGGCGCGGGCGTTTCCGTCGCGCCGCGGGGCTGCCATCATCGCGGCGTCTCTGTTTGATACCGAAGATGTGCGCAAGACTGTTGCGCGCCTGACGGCCGAAGGCCGCGTGAGTCGCGTGGTCGTGTTGATAGAAGCGCTCGATCCGTCGGATATCGAGGGGCTGTTTCGCGCGGGGGCGACCGAGGTCATCGCTGCACACAGTATATGCGGCAACGGGCGCGCGGGCGAGGGAGCGGTTGATTCCGATCGGCGCATGACGATTGAGCCCGATGCTTTTGTTGATAGGGAACCCGGGGCGCCTCGCGCTACAAGAGGCCCGCGTGTTGATGATTATGGAAAAGCGGAAGCCGAGCATGGTCGGCGCCCCCGGAACCCCCTTGTATACGATGACGCTGGAGGGCCGGCGCAGCATGCTGGCGACTCCCCGGCAGTAGATATGGGATACGTGCACGGCGTGAATCTGGCGGATGAACTCGACGAAGTTGAGGGCCTTGCCGGGTGCGGCGAGTTGTCGCTGATGCAGCATGAGCAGATTGCGCAGAACGAGCCTGCCTCGCAGACCGAACAAGCAGCCATGCTGGCTTGGACGCAGCACGTGGTTGCGGCGGGGGAGACGGGGACGCTGTCACCGACGCCCGCCCCGCCGCCTCCGATGCCGCCGGCAGACGCTACCGCTCCGCCGCATCGAGCTCCAGTCATCTGCGCTATTTCGGGTTCGGGCGGTTGCGGCAAGTCGACGATCGTTGCCACCATGGCACACACATCGTCGCTGTTGGGCTTGCGTGCCGCCGTGCTCGACCTGGACCTGATGTTTGGAAACCTTTACGACTTGTTAGGCGTCGATGCTCCGCGCGATATGGCGGCACTTATCGAGCCGTCGGCGGCGGGCATGCTCACCGAGCCGGATATCGTAGCCGCTTCGATGCGCGTGGCGCCGGGCGTTACGCTCTGGGGTCCCGTCGCGGCGCCCGAGCAAGCCGAGCACATGGCACGTCCGGTGGAGCTACTGCTTGATGTTCTGCGTCGCGAATCCGACGTGGTCTTTATCGATACCTCGGTCTTTTGGGGCGACGCCGTGGCGGCTGCGGTGGCGGCGAGCGACCGTTGCCTGGTCGTTGGCGATGCGGCGGTGTCGTCCGCGGCATCGGCATCGCGCGTCATTGAACTGGCAGGTCGAGTAGGTGTGCCGCGCACGCGCATGAGCGCCGTGTTCAACCGGTTCGGTGCGCGCGGGGCAGACGAGGACGTCGCCATGCGCTTTGAGATTGCCTGTGCGTTAAGCTCCAAGATTCGTATCGCCGATGGCGGGCAGGATCTCGCCGCGCTCATGGCGTTTGGGCGCGCTGACGAGGCAGTGGGGCAGACCAGCGCTTTTGCGACTAGCGTGCGCGAGGCCACGCGCGAGATGCTCGTGGAACTGGGGTGCGCCGTCGGCCCTTGGAGCGATATGGTCGCCGACCGTGCAACGCGCACCGAACGCCCGCGTATCCGCCTTCCCTGGTCGCGCGAGGGTGATCAGCGATGAGCCTGCAAACGAGGATTAAGGCTGCCGGCGCTGCGGCGGCGGCAGCGCCTGTAGATGTGGGGCGTCGCCGCGCCGTGAAACGACGCACCAAGCGCGCCGTGATGGACCGCATGGGTTACGACGAAGTGGCGCGTATCAGCGCCTATATCGACCCGGCGCTTGCCCGCTCGGAATTGCGTCCTGCGGTGGAGGCGGCGCTCAATGTTGAGGAGCCGACCGATCTCGCGACGCCCGAGCGCGAGACCATCATCGACGAGATTTTGGATGACGTGGTGGGCTTGGGGCCGTTGCAGCCGCTCATCGAGGACGACACCGTTACCGAGATCATGATCAACGGCTGCCGCTCGGCTTTCTTTGAACGCGGCGGCGTCTTGTACCCCATCGAGCATGCGTTTGAGGATGATGAGCAGATCCGTGTGCTTATCGACCGCATTATCTCGCCACTTGGCCGCCGTATCGACGAGCGCAGCCCCATCGTCAACGCCCGCCTCAAAACGGGCTATCGCGTCAACGCGGTGATTCCGCCTGTGGCGATTGACGGACCGATTCTCACCATCCGAAAGTTCTCGGACCGTATCTGCTCGCTGGACGAGCTCGTGGGGTTGGGATCGCTGCCGCTTTGGTATGCGCAGCTGCTGTCGTGTGCGGTGTCGCTGCGACAGGACCTGGCGGTTGCGGGAGGCACGGGATCTGGTAAGACCACCCTGCTCAACGCGTTGTCATGTGAGATTTCCACCGGCGAGCGCATCGTGACGATCGAGGACTCTGCCGAGCTCAAGTTTGCGCATCATCCGCACGTGGTGCGCCTAGAGGCGCGCGAGGCTTCAATTGAGGGCGAGGGCGCGGTGACGATCCGCGACCTGGTGACTAATGCCCTGCGCATGCGCCCCGACTGCATCGTGGTGGGCGAGGTGCGCGGTGCCGAGTGCTGCGACATGTTGCAGGCCATGAACACGGGCCACGACGGGTCGCTCACCACGCTTCATGCGGGTTCAGAACAGGAGACCGTGGTGCGTCTGACGTTGCTTGCACGTTATGGCATCGATCTGCCGAGCGAGCTCATCGAGGAGCAGATTGCCATGGCACTCGACGGTATCGTGATGTCCGAGCGCCACGCCGATGGCAGGCGCTTCGTCTCCTCGTATTCGGGGGTGCGACGCGCCGCATCGGGCGGCGTAGAGCTCGAGCGCTATGTGACGTTCGATGCCGCCGAGCGCACCTGGACGCTTGACCGCGAGCCGCCGTTTATCGCAGAAGGCCTGCGGTCGGGGACGCTCACACAAGAGGAGGTGGACGAATGGAGATCACTGTGCCCCTCGTCGTAGGGGGCTTGGCAGGGCTTTCTGTCGCGACGGCGTGCGGGGCGGAACCTCGTGTGCCGCAGGTACCGCCGGCGGAGCTGGCACGTCAGGCGCTCGAGACGGTGGCAGAGAAGCTGCCGCGTGAGCTGGTGGAAAACGATCTGCTGAAAAAGATCGCCCGTTCGTGGGCATCGCTGGCTCCGGCGCATCGCCTTGGCCTCGTGATCGAAGATGCTTCGGGACGTTTGGCGTTTCTGCTGCTATCGAGCGGTGTCTGCTGCGTTTTACTAACGATGGTGTCGTTATCGCCCCTCGGATTTGCCTTGGGACTTGTTGCTCCGTTTGCCGTTGGTGCCGCTCGGGATGGCTTTGAGAGCCGGCGCGAGCAACACGATGCAGAAGAGGCAATGCCCGAGGCGTTTACCGCACTTTCCATGTCGCTTGCCTCGGGACATTCGCTGGCCCAGGGCATGCGCTTTGTGGGCGCTCATGCGCAAGAGCCAGTGCATACCGAGTTTTTGCGGGTGGCGGCGGCGATCGATTGCGGCATCTCGGCGACCGACGCGCTCGATGACTTGCTCGTGCGTATCGACGCCCCCGGTCTTTCGCTTGTGACCTTGGCGCTTAAGGTGTCTCAGCGCACCGGCGCTCCGCTTGCCGACTTACTGTCCGAGGCGTCGAGCATGGTGGGGGAGCGCATTGAGCTCAAGCGCCGCCTGGATGTTAAGACGTCGCAGGCTCGCATGTCTGCGCATATGGTCGCGGCGATGCCGGCGGGCATGTGCGCGGTGTTGGCGCTGCTTTCGGCAGATTTTCGTCGCGGTCTTGCGACGCCTGCCGGCGCGGGCGCTGTGGTGCTGGGTCTTGCCCTCAACGCCGTTGCCCTGGTGGTTATCCGGCGCATTATGCGGGTGGAGCTATGAGCGCCCCGGTTGCAGTTGCGGCTTGCCTGTGCGCCCTGAGTGTATTTGTCGCGACGGGTTTGGATCGGGCGGATGCACGCAAGATCGCAGGGGCCTGCAAGCGCGAGGCGGTGCTGGTCGCTGCCGCGGGTCGCTCGGTGGTCGATGCTCTGACCGCGCGAGTGAAGGGCGCGGTTGGAGCGGGCGGCCCGGCGCGAGTGTCGCTCGGCGAAGTGTCCGAGATGATCGATGTTGTGCGCTTGGGTCTTTCGGCCGGTCTTTCGTTTGATGCGGCGCTTGAGATTTTCTGCGCCAACCGCCGGTCAGTGCTGGCTCTTCGCCTTGAGCGCGCCTGCATGGCGTGGCAGGTGGGCGTGGGCACGCGTGAGGACGAGTTGTTGGCCGCCGCGCGCGACCTGGACGTGCGAGCGCTCGAGACCTTTGCCATCACGGTGGGGCAGGCGCTCGCCCTGGGTGCCCCACTTGCCGAGACGCTGGCCGCTCAAAGTCGCGAGATCCGTGCGGCTCATCGCGCCGCGGTCGAGCGCGAGATCGAGCGTGCACCCGTCAAGCTGCTGATTCCCACCGGCACGCTCATCTTGCCGGCGTTGCTTCTGTCCATATTGGGCCCGCTGCTGGGAGCAGGCGGGATGATGTAGGGAGGAATACATGAACACGATGACTGACGCTGCTGGCAAGGTCCAGGGCTGGGCGTTTTGCCGGGCGGCACATGTTCGTCAGCGCGCCAAGGAACTATTGCAGGAGGAGAGTGCACAGGGTACCACCGAGTATGCCATCTTGGTCGGCGTGCTCGTGGTGATCGCGATTATCGCCATCGTCGCATTTAAGGGCAAGGTCCAAGATCTATGGAACGCTATCAGCGAGGGCATCAACAGCCTGTAGAGGGCGAGCGCCCCATCGGGGTGCTGCTGGTGTTTGCTTGCCTGACCGTGGCGATAGCGGCGGTGCTTTGGGGGCTTAACGCCGCGCGGCAGCAGCGTCCTGGGACCGCCTCCGATTTGGGCTCAGATTCGGCGGTGGCGTCTCAAAAAGATGAGATGCGAGATGCAGACGATTCGGATGTCGCTGTCACGGCGCAAACTTTTCTGCGGACGCTCGACAAGCGGTCTGGCACTGCGACGGATTCGCCTGAGGGCAACGCGATTGCGGTCCGGCTTGCATGGTCCGAGGACCGACCGATGACCGAAGCGGCGGCGGATATGCTGCGTGCCTATCGCGAGGTACCCACGGCGCAACTTGCTCTGAGCGGCTATCTCGACATCAAGGGAAACGTGTGGGGCGCCATCGTGCGCGACGGACGCGGCTGGGTCGATATGGTGACAATTGCCGCGGATGCTGGCGATGCTTCGTGTCGTCTGCGCGCCGTGCGCCTGAGCCCGCAAACAATAAGCTCAAAGGAGGGATCGTGAAATGCATGATGTCCTGCGTGAGGAATCTGCCCAGGCGACGGTCGAATACGCCATCGTCACAATGGCGCTGTTATCGATCGTGCTGGCGATCGCGGGGCTTTGGCGTGCCGGCACCGATGGGCGCTTGGCGGCGCTGGTTGAGCGGGCGGCATCCCATGGCGTTGCCTCGACGTCGGTTATCGACGCCGCTGCGGCCGCTAAGGACATCGCGTTGTATTGATGCCGCGCGCGAGGACCGGGCGCAGTCTACGGTCGAGGCCGCTTTTTTGCTGCCGACGTTTCTGACACTCATCCTTCTCGCGCTGCAACCGGTGTGCCTGCTCTATACGCGCGCGGTCATGGAGTCTGCCGCCGCCGAGACCGCGCGGCTCATGACCACGACGACGGCGGAGGACGACGATCTTAAGGAGTTCACCCGCCGCCGGCTTGCCGCAGTGCCCAACGTCTCGATCTTTCATGCCGGCGGGCCGTTGTCGTGGGATATCGAGCTTGGCCGGGCCGGTGCGGGTGGCGTCTCGTCCGTGTCCGTTTCCGGCGAGGTCAAGCCGTTGCCTGTGATCGGTGCGTTTGTGCAGGCTATGGGTGGTACCGCCGAGGGCGGCTACGTTGAGCTCAAGGTCGATGTCTCGTATCAATCGCGTCCCGAATGGCTGGAGGGAGATTATGATTCGTGGATTGCTGCATGGGATTAAGCGTTTCTGGTCTAGACGCGTTTTGACGCACCGTCCGAGCTGCCATCGCAAGCGAGGCGGCTTTATGGGTCGAGCCGGTGTCGATCTGTTTATCGAAGACGGCGCCTATACCACGCTTTCTTCTGCCGTGGTCATCCTAGTGGTGCTCACATTGTTGTTTTCGTCGACCGCGGCGATATGGAGCATGTCGCGTGCCGGGGACGCCCAGGTGGCGGCCGATAGCGGCGCGCTGGCGGGTGCCAACGTAGTGTCGTCCTATCACACGGCTGCCACGGTGGTTGATGCGAGTATCTTGAGTCTGGGGCTGGCGGGGTTTGCCACGATCGGGACGGGCCTGGTCGCCATCCTCATCCCGGGTGCCGAGCCGGTTGCCGGCAATATGGTCGACACCGGGATCGAGATCATTAAAACGCGCAACAAGTTTGCCAAAAGCGCATCGGAAGGCTTACAGAAAATCGAGACGGCTCTGCCGTATCTGATCGCCGCGCGTGCCACGCAGGCGGTGTCGGCGCAGGATACCGATAGTGTGACCTATACCGGTACGGCGCTTGCCGTGCCCAGGACATCCGAGTCGGACTTTGCTGCGCTCAAAGGGTCAGAGATCTCGACCGATACCATTAAAGACACATCAGATGATTTAGAGCGTGCGGCCGAGGAGCTGCGGAAGGCTTCTGAGGACACGGCGAAGGCTAAAGAGCGTGCTTGGCTGGCGGATTGTGGTGGGTCTGACAAGGGCTCGGTCGGCAGCTGTTCTTGCATGTGGGAGCGCGCGAAAAGCCTAACGGATCTCTCCGGTGTTCAAAATCCGCATTACTCATCGAGCGTTACGTGGGAGCCTCAAGTTGCCCTTGATCGCGCGAAGGACTACTACCATTGGCGTCTGACAAATGAGAAGCCCCAGGGCTCGAGTGTCGAGATGAAGGCAGAGTCTGCGGCGCGTAAGGCGTTTTATACCTATGCGAACGCGGAGGTCGATCGGGCATATATAACCGAGAACGGAGACAGGGTTTCCTCCTATATTCCGCTGCTGCCGCGCAACTCTGATGAGGTTCGGGCGACGGAACTCTATACCGATGCGGTGTGGCCGACTAGCGTGAACGATGACAAGGCGTATCTGCATTACGGGACGACCTGCCCTAACTATAAGAAAGGGACGCCGAGCGGATTTGCTTCGGTTGCCGATTACGATGGACAGGATAAATGCAGCAAATGCCATTTTGGCGTTTTGTCGCTTGGTGCTGTTGCGGCGCCTTCAACCTCTATCGAAAACGGCTTCGAGTATCACTTTGACAAGTTTAAAGACGCCCTGGAGGACTACGTCGACTGTCGCAACAAGGAGCTCGAGCTCGAGCGTCAGACCGAGGACGAAGCCGACCGTGCGGGCAATGCGTTCGATACCGCCATCAAAGAACTTTCCGGTGAGCGCCCGCGTATCGCTCCGCCCGGTCGCAACGGCGTGGTTGCCTTTGCGGTTTCGGGTGCCATCTCGAGCTCCGATGAACTCAACTCTTCGTTTAACACGGCAGTCAGACTTGGCGATCGCGGTGCCATCTCTGCCGCGGTGCTGGCGCCCGATGGGGCGACGGCGCAAAACAACGTGCTTTCGCGATTTTTCTCGACATTGAAGGAACGCTCGGGCGGCGTTGCCGGCGTGCTCGACGGCGTCATGGATGTCTGGGGACGGCTGCTTGTGGGATACGGAGACATCCAAGGTTCGGCCGACGAACTTATGGACGAGATGATTAAAGGCCTAGGAGGGGGCAGCGGCGCGTTGGGCTCCATTGCATCGTGGCTCGGCGATACCGTTTCGGCGTCCGTGGCGGCGCTGGGTTTGGAACCGTGCGACTTGCGCCTGCGAAAGCCGGTGCTGACTGATTCCGCCAACGTCATTAAGAGCCCGGGGTCTGACATTGCTGGCCTCTCTCAAGCGCAAGACAAACTGCGAAGTATTCCGTTGGGCGTGACCGATCCCAAGGCGCTTTGCGAGGCGTTGGAATATCAAGTCGAACGCACCATTAGCGGTACGGTGTTCACGCTTGCGGAGATTCCTCTGCCCGGCGGCGGCTCCATCCCGCTCACCGTCGATGTCGCCACGCTGGTTGGCGCTTTGGGCGGTGGGTCGTAATGAGTATCCGCATGCGTCTGCGCGAGGAGCGCGCCCAAGCGACGGTGGAGATGGCAGTGGTTACGCCCGTTTTGCTGGTGCTGGCACTCATCGTGTACAACGTCATGATCTTTGCCAGCGCTGTCGCGCGCTTCGACCGCGTGGTGCCCGACATCGTGTTGGCGCACGCCGTGGCGTCGGAGGGGGAGGGCGACGAAAGCTCTGCCGATGCCTCGGCGACGGTTCAGACTCAAATTCTGAATGCCATGGAAGGCTATGGCTTGCAGATCGAAGTGTCGAGCGAGCAAGGCGCGGAGGCATCGGATGGTGGCCTGCTCTCCCTATCCGGTACGTTTAGGACCTACACCTGCACCATGCACTATGAGCCGTGGCCGACTTCTCTCAGCATCGCTGGCGTTTCGCTGGGGGCGCCGACAACGTTGTCGCACGAGCGCGCGGTGACGGTCGATCCATGGCGTCCGGGGGTGGTCATGTGACCGCGGTCTCGTCCTACATCGCGTACGCGCGGGCGCTCAACAGGCTGGGTTGGACGCCGGCCGAGTTTGTGGTGGCGGAGTCGTTTGCCGTGCGCCTGCGCGGTATGCTGGGACGGTGTCCGGTTGCCGCCAACGGTCTGCCGCTCGTCATGGCGTTTCCACGCTGCTCTTCGGTCCATACGTGTTTTATGGCCTATCCCATCGACATCGCCTTCATCGATCGCGACGGCAATATCCTCGCGCGCTACGAAAGCGTTCGTCCTTGGCGCACGTGCTCCTGCCCCGGCGCCTGGGCCGTACTAGAGCGTCCTTCAATCATTGTTTCGACCCCTGCTCTCCAACGCGTGCCGACTTAAGAATTGGCGACAGCGGACTTTCGTCATACGAAATTGGGTAAGATGGAGGAGAAGATGCATGGATGTTGAGATCCATCCCAACGCTAAAAAGCACCTGACAGAAAAGCAGGTGCTTAGCGCTTGGCTTGCGGTTACTGAGCGAATTCGTCGCGAGTCGAAGGACGAGCCGCCGAGATGGCTTGCGATTGGATGGCTCCCAGACGGACGAAGCGTGGAGCTTGTCGCGGTCGAGCTTGTTCGTGGGTGGCTTATCATTCATGCCTTGTCTCCAGTCCAGAAGAAATTTTGGCAGGAGATTGAATGGGCTCGGCAAAGGGGTCGATGATGGGCAAGACGTATACGGCCGCTAATGGTCAGGTTGTAACGGATGAAATGATTGACGCGTGGTGCGAGTCGTACGAGCGCGGAGAGTTTCCGGATGGCGAACACACCGTTGGTGGGATCGTGCATGGACGGCCCCCACTCTCAGGTGAGGGGACGGCAACGCTGTCGGTCAAGATTCCTCTGGGAATGAAGGAGGCCATTCGTCGACGGGCGGCTGCCGAGGGGATGACTCCAAGTGAGTTTGCCCGTGCGGCTCTGAGCGAAAAACTTCTTGCTGCCGGCTGATGCCTCTGACGTGCCGATTTAAAGAACCGAGGCTGTGCTCAAAAACTTTTTTGAAATTCTCGGTTGACCGGAACGCGTCCTTGGTTATACTAATCAAGCCTTGAAACAAGGCACACCTCAAATGGCTGGGTAGCTCAGTTGGTAGAGCAGAGGACTGAAAATCCTCGTGTCAGGGGTTCGATTCCCTTCCCCGCCACCTTGAATTGACTAGGACCTCTGCAAAGGGGTCCTTTTCTTTTATGCAGCCCCCACATGGAATCGAACCCCGTGAGGGCGCGGAGCTGAGTAAACGCGTAAGCGTTTGCCAGCGCAGCTCGCAAGGCGCGTAAGCGCCGCAGCGGTCCGTCCGCGCAGCGCGCGGACGCGATTCCCTTCCCCGCCACCTTGAATTGACTAGGACCTCTGCAAAGGGGTCCTTTTCTTTTATGTAGGGTTCTGCGGAAACTGCGTCCCAGAATAAGGGCTCAGAACGGGACACACTTTCCGGTGCCTGCCTCCGGCGCGCGTACACACCTCGTCGCACCATTCCGAGCCCGCTCGCCCCAGACATTCCTCCCACTTTCGCGTCACTTTACAGACCGTTCGGTCGCCTGTCCGCACACGCGGGTATACTCAAAACGATACTTATCCTATGCAATACGATGCGGGTTCGACCTGCATGATCCGAAGGGGGCAGTGATGGAGAGGATACTCGGCGTTAATCTCTCTGGCTGGTTTATTCCCGAGCCTTGGGTGACCCCGTCGCTGTACGCGGCGACCGGTGCATCCAACGCGGCCGAGCTACAGGAGGCCATGGGTACCGCCGCCTATAACGAGCGCATGCGCCGCCATTACGAGACGTTTGTGAGCGAGGACGATTTTCGCCGCATGGCGCAGATTGGCCTCAATGCCGTGCGTCTGCCGGTGCCCTGGTATGCCTTTGGCTCACAGGGGTCCGATGCGTCCTACATCTCGGTTGTCGACTACATTGACCGTGCAATTGAGTGGGCTGCCAAGTACGACATCCGCGTGCTGCTCGATCTGGCAACCGTGCCCGGTGGCCAGGGCGATTCCAACGATTCGCCCACCACGCCGGAGGCTGTCGCCGAGTGGCATTCGTCCACCAACGGCCGTCATGTCGCACTCGACGTGCTCGAGCGCTTGGCCGATCGCTATGGCGAGGCCGAGAGCCTGCTGGGCATTGAGCTGCTGGACACGCCGCAGATGAGCGTTCGCAAGAGCCTCTTCACCATGACGGATGGCATTCCGGCCCACTACCTGCGCAATTTCTATCGCGATGCCTACGAGCTCGTTCGTTCGTATATGCCCGAGGATAAGATCGTCGTCTTCTCGTCGTCGGGGCATCCCAGCGAGTGGAAGCATTTTATGCGCGGCGCCAAGTACAAGAACGTCTACATGGACCTTCACCTGTACCATTACCGCGACGAGTACGCGCTCGACATTACGAGCCCCCGCGGGCTGACGACGGCGATTTCGCGTAACAAGCGCGAGCTTAAAGAAGCGATTTCGACTGGGTTCCCCGTGCTGGTGGGCGAATGGTCGGGTGCGGCGATCTTTGCCAACTCGTCGGTTACGCCCGAGGGCCGCAATGCCTACGAGCGCGTGTTTATCGCCAACCAGCTGGCTTCGTTTGCGCCGGCTGCCGGTTGGTTCTTCCAAACGTGGAAGACCGAGAAGCGCATTGCAGCATGGGACGCCCGCGCGGCGCTTGGTACGCTCGAGCGCGGCATGATTGAATAGGTTGATATGACGCAAAACAGCGCCCATACGGGCAAACTCTATGTGGTCGGCACGCCCATCGGCAACCTAGGCGACCTGTCCCCGCGCGTTGGCGAGGCTTTTGCCGCCGCCGATGCCATTTGCTGCGAAGACACGCGTGTGACGTCAAAGCTGCTGATGCACCTGGGCATTTCCAAGCCGCTTGTCCGTTGCGACGAGAATGTGATCGCTAGCCGCGCTGCCGGCCTGGTCGACCGTCTGCTGGCGGGGGAGACCCTCGCCTTTGCCTCGGACGCCGGCATGCCGAGCGTGTCCGATCCCGGCCAGGCGCTGGTCGAGGCGGCGCGTGAGGCCGATGTGCCCGTCGAAGTTATTCCCGGGCCCTCTGCTTGCGTCACGGCGCTTGTTTCGTCCGGCATTCCCTGCGAGCATTTTTTCTTCGAGGGCTTTTTGGGCCGAAAGCACGGCGACCGTGTGCGCCGTTTGCAGCGCCTTGCCGTGGTGCCTGGCGCACTCATCTTCTACGAGTCTCCACATCGTATCGTGGCGACGCTCGAGGCCGTGGCGGAGGTCTTTCCCCAGCGTGAGGTCGCCGTCTGCCGCGAACTCACCAAGCTGCACGAGGAGGTCTTGCGCGGGCCCGCTGACCAGCTTGCCGAGGAGCTGCGTGCTCGCGGCGAGGTAAAGGGCGAGATTGCGCTGGTCATCGCGCCGCCGAGCGAGGACGAGGAGGCCGGCATCGCGCCGGTTGGCGCTGCGGTAGCGGATCCCGACGATGCCCTGCGCGAGGATATCCGCACCGCGCTCGAGGAGGGGGAGCCCGCCTCTGCGGTGGCCAAGCGCCTGTCTCAGAAGTATTCGCGCCGCAAGCGCGATGTCTATGCCATGGTGCTCGATATGCAATAGATGGAGGATATCCAGCCCTTGCGCTAGAATCATCCCCTGTATGCAACGTTTTTCTGGAGGACAAACCCCATGGATCAAAGCAAGCCTTCGTTCTTTATCACGACGCCCATCTACTACGTCAACGCCGATCCGCACCTGGGCACGGCTTATTCCACCATCATCGCCGACGTTCAGGCTCGCTATCGCCGCTCCGCCGGCTATAACGTCAAGTTCCTGACCGGCATGGACGAGCACGGCGAGAAGGTCGCCGAGGCCGCAGCCAAGCATGGCATGACGCCGCAGGAGTGGACCGATAGCCAGGCCCCGCACTTCAAGGAGCTTTGGAGCAAGCTCGAGATTTCCAACGACGACTTCATCCGCACCACCGAGCCGCGCCAGCATCATGCCGTGCAGTATCTGTGGGAGCGCATGAAGGAGTCCGGTTACCTGTATAAGGGCAGCTACGACGGTTGGTATTGCGTGCCTGACGAGACCTACTTCACCGATACGCAGGTCCAGAAGGGCGACGAGGAGTACGGCAGCGTCGGCCAGCATCTATGCCCCGACTGCCACCGTCCGCTTGAGCGCGTGCAGGAGGAGTCCTACTTCTTTAAGCTTTCCGCCTTCCAGGACAAGCTTCTCAAGCTCTATGACGAGCACCCCGACTTTGTCGAGCCTGCGTTCCGCATGAACGAGGTACGTAGCTTTGTCGAGGGCGGCCTTAACGACCTTTCCGTGAGCCGTACGAGCTTTGACTGGGGCATTCAGGTCCCGTTTGACGAGGGTCACGTGACCTACGTGTGGTTCGATGCGCTGCTCAACTATATGACTGCCGTCGGCTACGGTGTCGACACCGACGAGGCCCGTGCCGAGCTGGCCTATCGCTGGCCCGCGCAGTTCCATATTGTGGGTAAGGACATCATTCGCTTCCACTGCGTCATTTGGCCCGCCATGCTCATGGCCATCGGCGAGGCCCTGCCCGAGCACGTCTTTGCCCACGGCTTCCTGACCGTGCGCAATGCCGAGACCGGTAAGGCCGAGAAGATGTCCAAGAGCCGCGGTAACGCCATCGCTCCGCAGGATGTTATCGACATGCTGGGCGTCGAGGGCTATCGCTACTACTTTATGACCGATGTCGTTCCCGGTACCGACGGCGCCATCAGCTTCGATCGCATGGAGCAGGTCTACAACGCCGACCTGGCCAACAGCTGGGGCAACCTTATCTCGCGTTCGCTCAACATGAGCGGCAAGTACTTTGACGGTTGCGCGCCCGCCAAGCCCGCATCGTTCGATGCGTTCGACAACCCGCTGGCAAAGATCGCCGATGGCCTGGTCGACCGCTACATGGCCAATATGGACGTGCTCGATTACGGCGGAGCCAAGGATGAGGTCATGGAGCTCATCCATGCCGCCAACCACTACATCGAGGACTCCGAGCCCTGGGCGCTTGCCAAGGACGAGGCCAAGGCTGACGAGCTGGCATTTGTGATCTACAACCTGCTCGAGGCCATCCGCATCGCCGCCCACCTGCTGATGCCGCTCATGCCCCAGACTTCTGCCGAGGCTCTGCGTCGCCTGTCTTGCGAGGACGAGGCCTCGAGCGACGACCTCAAGGGCATTTGCACTTGGGGCCTGCTTGCTGGCGGTCAGCCCGTCGAGAAGGGCGATCCGCTGTTCCCGCGTCTGGCGTAGAGACCGCGCGAGCGCCATATCGGCAATTTGCTGTTTAGCTGTAAGGGCATGGCCGCCACGGTCCATGCCCTTTTGTTTCAAGACGCCGCCATCATGCTAAGGAGGCAACCATGACAACTTCGCCTTTGGCAAACCCCACGGCCACCAGGGAGCTGCTGGAGGAGTTTGGCCTTGCGACCAAGCATCGCCTGGGCCAGAACTTTCTAATCGACAATCATGTGATCGAGCGTATCTGCGAGCTTGCCGAGCTTGCAGGTGACGAGCGCGTACTCGAGGTGGGTCCGGGTTGTGGAACGTTGACACTTGCGTTGCTGCAGGAAGCGACGTGCGTTACGTCCATTGAGGCCGATCCCGAGCTTGAGCCGGTGCTCGATGCCCACGCCGCCGACTATGCCAACTTCCGCTTTATCATGGGCGACGCGCTCAAGGTGGGCCCGGAGCAGATTGAGCAGGCTGCGGGCGGTGAGCCGACGGTGTTTGTCGCGAACCTGCCCTATAACGTGGCGGCGACGATCATCCTGCAGTTCTTCCAGACGATGCCGGCGCTCAAGCGCGCCGTCGTCATGGTGCAAAAGGAGGTTGCCGATCGCATTGCCGCAGTGCCGGGCAACAAGACCTATGGCGGCTATACGGCAAAGCTTGGCCTGTATGCGCAGGTAACGGGTCGCTTTGAGGTGCCGCCGCGTTGCTTTATGCCGGCGCCACACGTGGACTCGGCCGTCGTGCGTATCGACCGTGTTGACGGTGTGGTGCCCGAAGGACTCGATCGCGAATTTGTGGCCCGCGTGATTGACGCTGCATTTGCTCAGCGTCGCAAGACCATCCGCAATTCCATGAGCGCCAACGGTTTTGCCAAGGACGTGCTCGATGCCGCCTTTGAGGCTTGCGGTATCGCACCCACCACGCGCGCCGAGACGCTCGGCGTCGCCGACTTTGTGTGCCTGGCTCGGGAGCTTTCCCATGACGCTTAATGCCGAACGCGTGACGTTTACCAAGAAAAAGAAGACGGTTGCTTGTCCCGTGCCCTTGGCACCGCTTGCCGACACACATGCGCATCTGCTTTCGTTCTGGGGCAAGGATGTGCCCGAGACACTCGTGCGTGCCAAGGCGGCAGGCATCGACCTGTTGGTGACGGTCTTCGACCCCATCGCCGACAAGCGCAGCGTGACGGACTATAGCGACTGGCTCGTGCGCGAAATTCTGCCGATGCAGGATATCCCGCAGATCAAGTATCTTGCCGGCGTGCATCCGTATGGCGCGCCGGACTATACCGACGACATTCACGCGCAGGTTGTTGCTGCGCTTGATGACCCTTTGTGTGCCGGTATTGGCGAAATCGGTCTGGACTACCACATGGATTACGACGACGACATCACGCCGGCGCCCCACAGCGTGCAGATTGATTGCATGGCGCGCCAGCTCGAGCTTGCCGTGTGTCGTAACGTGCCGGTGGAGCTGCATCTGCGTCACGAGGACATGGACCAGGAGCGTACCTCGCACGTGGACGCCTACAACGTGCTGCGCGAGGTGGGTGTGCCTCAGGCCGGTTGCGTGCTGCACTGCTTTGGCGAGGACCGCGCCACGATGGAGCGCTTTGTGGAGCTGGGCTGCTATATCGCCTATGGTGGTGCGGCCACCTTTAAGCGCAACGACGACGTGCGCGAGGCATTTGCGGCAACCCCACTCGATCGAATTTTGTTCGAGACGGATTGCCCGTATATGGCTCCGGAGCCCATCCGCGGTCTTGAATGCGAGCCCGCAATGATCTCCATTACGGCAAACGCGCTGGTTAACGACCGTGTCGATCGCACTGGTGAGGACGCCGAAACAATCGCGCATGCCGCTTGGGAAAATGCCTGCAAACTTTTTCAAAAATAGTTCTTGCGTTCGCGATGGCGCTCCGTTATTCTAATTCCTGCACGCGGGCGTGGCGGAATTGGCAGACGCGTACGGTTCAGGTCCGTATGGGGGCAACCCCATGAAGGTTCAAGTCCTTTCGCCCGCACCATTGATTGAAAAAGCTCCCAGCAATGGGAGCTTTTTTGTTACGGGCCCATCGCAGGGACTTGAACCTGTGAAGGAGCGAGCGTCAAGAAAACGCGGAGCGTTTTTAGCGAGCTGGCGAGTCCGCCGGCAGGCGGGCGAAGCCGGTGCGGATCCGCGCAGCGGATAGGCGGACGTCCTTTCGCCCGCACCATGGATTGAAAGAGCTCCCAGCAATGGGAGCTCTTTTTGTTATGCACGATCTCCTTGGACGGGTATCCTAGTACCAACGTGTGCCTATCAGAGGAGAGACCATGCTGTTTTCCGGTATCATCGCCGCCCTTACCAGCCTTTTGATTCCCATCATCATCCTGTTGCTGCTGCTCCCCAACGCCTGTTATGTCGTTGAACAGCAGCACGCCGTAATCATCGAGCGCTTGGGTAAGTTCAACCGTATCGTCAACGCGGGCTTCCACGTGAAGGTGCCCGTGATCGACCGCAAGGCCGCCACGGTGAGCCTGCGCACCATGAAAAACGGTTTTGGCATCGACGTTAAGACCCAGGACAACGTGACCATCGGTCTTGAGGTCTCCGCTCAGTACCACGTGAGCTACGACATGGGCGCCGGCCCGGCAGATTCGGGCATCTACAAGAGCTACTACATGCTGCAGGAGCCCGTCGACCAGATGCGCGACTTCATCACCGACGCCCTGCGCTCCTCCATCCCCGTCTACACACTCGATGAGGTCTTTGCCAAGAAGGATGACATCGCCAAGGATGTCAACGCTACCGTTTCCGAGCAGATGGCCGCCTACGGCTTCACCCTCGTGTCGACGCTCATCACTAAAATCGCACTGCCGACCGAGGTCGAGAACTCCATGAACGACATCAACGCCGCCCAGCGCAAGCGCGCTGCGGCACAGGAGCTCGCCGAGGCCGACCGCATCAAGCGCGTCACCGAGGCAACCGCCGAGGCCGAGGCTATGGAAAAGGCGGGCGAGGGCATCGCCAACCAGCGCAAGGCCATCGCGCTGGGTATCAAAGATTCGCTCGAGATCATCCAGGAGACGGGTGTCGGCAATGACGAGGCCAACCAACTGTTCATGTTTACGCAGTGGTCCGAGATGATGACGGAGTTCGCTCGCACGGGTAAAACCTCGACGGTCGTGCTGCCGAGCGACTTTTCGCAGTCGGCCTCGATGTTCGAGCAGATGCTGGCCGCCGGCAAAGTTCAAAACGATTCGAAGGAGTAGACGCGCGTGAAATACACCGTCGTTTGCGTCGGTAAGCTCAAGGAGCGCTTTTGGAAGGACGCGTGCGCTGAGTACACCAAGCGCCTAGGTGCCTATGCCAAGGTGGATATCCGCGAGGTGGCCGATATCGACCCGGCTAAGGCGGGCGGCGTGGATGCCGCGCGCGACAAGGAGGGGGCGGCGATTCTTGCCGCCTTGCCGTCTCGAGCGCATGTGATCCTGCTGGCTATCGAGGGCAAGGAGCGCTCGAGCGAGGAGTTTTCGGCGAGGCTCGACGATCTTATGCTGCGAGGCAGCAGCGACATTGCCTTTGTAATCGGCGGTTCGGACGGCGTGAGTGACGACGTGCGCGCACGAGCCGACGAGATGCTCAGCTTTGGACGCATTACCTTGCCGCATAACCTGGCGCGTGTGGTGCTGCTGGAGCAGATTTACCGTGCCTGCAAGATCAGTCGTGGCGAGCCGTATCACAAATAGGTCGGCAATACGAAACAATGGCGTGGGACAATACCTTTCGTTTTGAGGAATGTGTCTGAAAGGACTATGCGATATGAAGATTGGATTTGTCGGTTTTGGCAATATGGCGAGCGCTATGGCCGATGGCTGGATCGCTGCCGGTGTAGCTGCGAGCGACATGTGCGCCTGCGCGGGTCGCTACGACGCACTGGTTGAGCGCTGCGAGGCGCGCGGCATGGTCGCCTGCCACGATGCCGCCGAGGTTGTCGCCGCATCCGATATCGTGGTCGCTGCGGTCAAACCGTACATGATCGAGAAGGTATTCGCCCCGCTCAAGGATGCTCTTGCCAAAAAGGTCGTTCTGTCGGTTGCCTGGACTTGGGACAGTGCCAAGTGGGAGCAGGTCCTGCCGGGCGTCGCGCACATCTCGACGGTGCCCAACACGCCGGTTTCGGTGGGAGAGGGCGTTATCGCCTGCGAGAAGTCCTCTACGCTCAACAGCGAGCAGCGTGCTGTGGTGCTCGACCTGCTCGGTAAGCTTGGCGCTGTCGTCGAGCTCGACACAAGCCTGCTGTTTGTGGGCGGCACGGTGGGTGGTTGCGCTCCGGCGTTTGTCGCCATGGCAATCGAGGCCCTGGGCGATGCGGCGGTCAAGCACGGTATCCCGCGTGCGGATGCTTATCGCATTGTGAGCCAGATGGTGCTGGGTACGGCAAAGCTGCAGCTTGCAACTGGCCAGCATCCTGCGGAGATGAAGGATGCCGTGTGCTCGCCCGGCGGTGCCACCATCAAGGGCGTCGTTGCGCTCGAGGACGCCGGCATGCGCAGCGCCCTAGTCAAGGCAATCGACGCAACCCTCCAGTAAAACCGACCAAAAAGGGACAGGTTTATGTTGGCAGGTTTTTCCTGCGGTTTTGTCCTTTTAGCGAAAAGTGCCCCGCAACTGGCTCAATTCCAGTTGCGGGGCACTTGCGTTTGCCCAGATAAAACCGACCAAAATAAACCTGTCCCTTTTTGGCAGGTTAGTCCCAGAAGCTGTCTTCTTCGTCCTCGGACTTGGGGCCGCGGTCGACATACATCTTATGGGTGCGCTTCTCCATTACAAAGGCAATAATCGCAAACAGCAGGATGCCGCCGGCGAAAAGGATGGCAAAACCGGTGCGGGTGCCAAACAAAAAGGAAAAAACTGCGTCCATTGGGTGCCTTCTTGCGTAGTTGAGTTGGGTCGTAAACGCTCATAAGTATATACTTGCCCATACATGTACAAGGTTGCAACCTAAATGGAATGTATATCGCCGGAGGATCTAATGCTTGATATCAAGTTTGTTCGCGAGAACCCCGATGCCATCGATGTCGCCATGGCTAACCGCCAGACGTCTTGGGATCGCGAGAAGTTCTTTGAGCTCGACGACGAGCGTCGTGCCGTCATCACCGAGGTCGAGGAACTTCAAGCCACGCGCAATGCCGAGTCCAAGAAGATCGGCGCCCTGATGAAGGAGGGCAAGAAGGACGAGGCCGAGGCCGCCAAAGAGGCCGTGCGCGCCGTCAACGAGAAGATTGACGGTCTGGCCGAGCGCCGCACCGACCTCGAGCAGGAGCAGTACGACTTCATGGCTCACCTGCCCAACATTCCTTGCGAGGCCACGCCGTACGGCAAGGACGAGGACGAGAACATCGAGCGCCGTCGTTGGGGCACCCCGCGCGAGTTCGACTTCGACTTTAAGCCGCACTGGGATCTGGGCATCGACCTCGACATCCTTGACTTCGAGCGCGGCAACAAGCTCTCCGGCAGCCGCTTCACCGTTCTCGGTGGCGCCGGCGCCCGTCTTGAGCGCGCCCTCATCAACTTCTTCCTCGATACGCACACCAGCCGTGGCTTCAAGGAGTGGTGGCCGCCCATCGTCGTCAAGCGTCAGACCATGTTCGGCACGGGCCAGCTGCCCAAGTTCGAGGACGACGCCTATCACGTCTCGGGCGACAACTTCCTGATCCCCACCGCCGAGGTCGTGCTCACCAACCTGCACGCCGGTGAGGTCCTCGACGCCGATACCCTGCCGCGCCGCTACACCGCCTTCACCCCCTGCTTCCGCGAGGAGGCCGGCTCCGCTGGTCGCGATACCCGCGGCATCATTCGCCAGCACGAGTTCGACAAGGTCGAGATGGTCAAGTTTGCCAAGCCGGAGGAGTCCGACAAGGAGCTCGAGAGCATGACCGCCGAGGCCGAGTTCCTGCTGCAGCAGCTGGGTCTTCCGTATCGCGTGATTAGCCTGTGCACCGGCGACCTGGGCTTCTCTGCCCGTCAGACCTACGACGTCGAGGTCTGGCTGCCGAGCTACAACGCCTACAAGGAGATCAGCTCCTGCTCCAACTGCGGTGACTTCCAGGCCCGTCGCGCCAACATCAAGTATCGCGACCCCGAGAACTTCAAGGGTTCGCGCTATCTGCACACCCTCAACGGTTCCGGTCTGCCGGCTGGCCGTACCATGGCAGCCATTCTGGAGAACTACCAGAACGCTGACGGCACCATCACGATCCCCGAGGTTCTGCGTCCCTACATGGGCGGCCTCGAGAAGATCGAGCCGGTCGCGTAGATTGGCTGCATAAGCGATTTGCTAGGGCACTCCTTTTTGGGGTGCCCTTTTTGTGTGCGGCCATACCATGCTGTGCGGACAGCTCAATAGAAAACACACGAACAACTGTTCTGTATACAGCCATCTACCTGCTATGCTTTTGCTAAATAAGAGCGAGAGAAAGGGGACGCGATGGAGCTGTTTGATGAGCGGGTGGTTTTGTTTGAGAGCGACGAGGGCGGGGAGTACCTGCTTGTGACGTGTGAGCCGTCTGGCATGGGTGGCCTGGTGGTTCGACAGACGAGCGAGGGTCCGTTGACCCAATGGTGCTACGAGGAGTCGCCGCATGTGGTTGAGACGTTTGTGGCGCACGAGGGGCTTGTGGCCCTGGAGCATTTCTATGGGGTCCGGACATCTAACCAGGTTGCTCGCATGTTGAGTATCTCGTTTGCCGATTATGATTGTGCCCAGCGGGTGAGATCGCTCCTGAGGGAACTTGATGCTAAGTTTGACGTGATCGAAAAGCCAATCGATCGTACGGGGAACGACGGTATATGCGGAGCAGCATGACAAAACTGCGTTCCAAAAAAAAGTTTGAGATTGTGCTTGACTCCAATAAGCTAAAGTGGTTTTATATGTTTTGCGCTGCGGCGTTACCTCAGCTGGATAGAGGGTCTGACTACGAATCAGAACGTCATAGGTTCGAATCCTATACGCCGCACCAATTGAACTTGAAGCCTCCGGCAACGGGGGCTTTTCTTTTTTGGAGACCAGACAGGGATTCGAACCTCGGTCGAGGCGCGAGCGTGAAGCGGACGCGGAGCGTCCGTAGCGAGCGGGCGAGCACGCCGGCAGGCGGGCGAAGCCGGCGCGGATCCGCGGAGCGGATGCGCGGAATCCTATACGCCGCACCAATTGAAATTGAAAGCCTCCGGCAACGGGGGCTTTTCTTTTATGGCAACACCGCATGGATTCGAACCTCGGTCGAGGCACGAACAACTTAATTATCACTCCGTAAAATTTTTTCTAATTGTCGCTTGACCCATCGGGGGCTCGCGTGCATAATAATCCGTGCGTTGCGGCGTTACCTCAGCTGGATAGAGGGTCTGACTACGAATCAGAACGTCATAGGTTCGAATCCTATACGCCGCACCAACTGAACTTTAAAGCCTCCGGTAACGGAGGCTTTTCTTATATCGCGATGCGTCGAAGATCGCGCCAAGCCCTCCAAATGATTAAAAATCAAATTCGATAACTTTTTTTGAAAAAATGCTTGACCATTATTCAGTCCCTGTGCATAATAATCAACAAGTTGCGGCGTTACCTCAGCTGGATAGAGGGTCTGACTACGAATCAGAACGTCATAGGTTCGAATCCTATACGCCGCACCATTTGAGATTAAAGCTCCCGGCAACGGGGGCTTTTCTTTTACGTAAACACCGCATGGATTCGAACCTCGGTCGAGGCGCGGGCGTAAAGCGGACGATTTCCTGTCGACTCGTGTAAGATTCCGAGTAGATGTCGCGACTAATTCGCGACCACTCCTTCTTCAAGCGACCGATCAGGGTGATACTTCGTGGCAGAGCGTCCGACATACAAGCTCAGGTTTCTCGATCCCAAAAAGCGCTTTCCGGCGATGCCCGAGCAGCCTGCGGGACGTTCATATGGCGTGGTCTGGAAACTCTTTGGCGAGGATCAGCATGAATCTTGCTATGTCGTCGAATTCGTTGGCAAAAGCCATGTGTCGCTTTTGGGCTACGTAAGCGTTTCGGGCGAGGTGTACAAGGTGGACCGCCCCGTTAGCGAGACTCCGCTGCCCAACGATCCCGACATGGAACTGGTCCTTGACGAGTCGGACTCCGGTATTGGTGAGATTGTGGTTCGGGGAGCCAACGGCACAATGCGCGCGTGCGCGCGAACCGTCGGCTCTCCCGAAGGCCCCATGCGCGAGCAGTCCGACCACGAGACATGGAATTCGACCCGCTCCCTTCCTTACGGCGAGTTCATGGCATCGATGTTCCTGCGCTACGTGATATTCGCTGACTCCGAAAATGCCATTGCGAGCACGGCGGACGCCGGCGGACTCGACGAGGGTATGCAAAATGTTATCGACAAGATCAAGCTCGTAAAGTTGCCCGAGCCGGTCGAGGTGTTTTTGGGCTTTAACACGGCACCGCTCCCTGATGCTATCGAGACGCTGCTTTACCGCGTTGACCATGCCGAGAATCCGAGCGGTATCGAGCGCTATGCCGCCGCCCTTATGAGTGAAATTGACTTGCCCCGCTTGCGCACCATCGCCGCTAAGTCCGAGATGAGCCTGGCTCGCATCGATCGCTCAAAGCTTTTCTATCTCAATTTTGATCGCAGCCTGCTGGACCAGGACGAGATTGACATGCTGCTTGCCATCGAGTGCCGTCTTAACCGTCTCTCCGGCATCCTTGAGCACATCGGGGCCGGATTGGTCCCTGCGGCATCCTCGCCGAGCCTTGAGGGCTGCGCGCTCTTTGATGCGTGGCATATCGCCAAGACGACCAACGATGTTCCCCGACTGCTCGATACGGCCTCGAGCGATAACCCGTGGGGCAAACCGGGTACGGTGGCTTGCCAGCCGGGCGGTGAGTGGGATGTGCGTACCCGCTTCGCGCGTATTGTCGAGGCACTTAACGTGGTCACGCGGCTCGACTATACCTATCGGGCAAACGTTGCCGAGGGGATCATGCTCGTTCGGTTTGGGCAGTCTGTCGTTGATGCTATGCCACAACGTGAATACGACGCTCAAGATGACGCCTGGCGCGAGTTGGACGAGGACACGCGCGCGATCTGGGCCGCGGAGCACGATGCGCGCGTGGCGCTCACGCTTGCGGCAGCGTGTTTTGCCGCGGGCACCTGTATCACGCGCTGCTATGTGCAGATTGCTGCTCCCGACAGTGAGCAGGGCGAGTGCGTTGTCGCAACGTATTTCTTTGGGCGCGCGGCCTATCTGGCCGATTGCGTGCCTGTCGCCAAGGATCTTGAGAGCATGGACATGGACGATATGCCGTGCAAGCGTGTGCTTGAGGCATATGAGTCAACCGCTCCGGAGACGATTGAACCTGCGGAGGTTCATGCTCGTCCGCGTGATGACCATCGCATGCTGCCGCCGGCGCTGCGCGATCTGCTGCTTGCCGATACAGCTGACGAGCTGGAGGTCATGGAAGAGGACGACGACCCATACGTGGCCCGTGTTGTTGAATTGCGCGAGCAGGCAAAAGTCGACCGTACAGGTGCTTTTGAAGGCTTTTCCCGTCTTGTTGAGGAGTTGGAGGCTAAGTGCGCCGTCGCCGAGCTTTTGGCGACAGGTCCGGTTCAAACGCAGTTTTGCGATAACCAGCTGGTGCGCATGGTGCTACCGGTGTTGGAAGAAGACCGCTCTGTACGAATCCTTCGTGCGCCCGATGCGCTGTACTTTGCCCAGCACGAGATCTGCAGCTTTTACGCCGAGCAAGAGGACTTTGAACGAGCACTGCCCGAGGTGCGCCATCTTTACGATCTGGCGCGCTCGTCCATGCAGTCGCACTTTGCGCTCATCAACGTGCTTGCGCGTCTGGAGCGCTTTGATGAGATTATCGAGGTGGCGCGCCACGGCCTACGTATTGCCAGCGATCGTTCTGCAATCGGCTACCTGTTCTATCGCTTGGCGTTTGCCTATTGGAATTGCGATCAGCTCGACCTGGCGCTGGTTTGTTACCGTCTGGTGCCGCGCGGCGAGGAGTCGGGCAGCAGCGCGCTGGAAGAAATGCAGGGCCTTATGAACGAGATGGGCGTCAGCGAGCCTCCGACGTTCGAGGAAGCGGTCGAGACCATCCGCAGGGCTGGACTCGAATTGCCGCCCGTGCCCGCGGTGGCCAACCAGCTTGCGGATGCCGCCGTGCAGCTGGTCGATAACGGCTTCTTTTTCCTGGCGCGCGGTTGCATCTTCCAAATGTGGCGTACCATGGGCAACGACGAGCTCGGCTCCCTCAACCGCTCGCTGGGGTAGGGGCGAAAACTGCAAGGAGGAAAGGCCGCCGGGCAATTAGAAAATTACCTCTTGCCCAACTTCGACTGTTTGGTTACTATAGAACGGCTGTTACGGAGAGCTGACCGAGAGGCCGAAGGTGCTCGCCTGCTAAGCGAGTATGCCCCAAAAGGGCATCTGGGGTTCGAATCCCCAGCTCTCCGCCAGTACGAATTTGAAGAAGGGTCCCATTTGGGGCCCTTTTTATTATCAAGAATGGCGGCTGGGGATTCGAACCCGAGAGGGCACGGGCGTTAAGCAAACGCGAAAGCGTTTGTAGCCCGTGGGCGAAAAGCCGCCAGGCTTTGAAGCCGGAGGGCATGCGCAGCATGCCCGGACATCCCCAGCTCTCCGCCAGTACGAATTTGAAGAAGGGTCCCATTTGGGGCCCTTTTTATTATCAAGAATGGCGGCTGGGGATTCGAACCTCAAAAAAAGAGGCATCCTTTCGGACGCCTCCCTTCAGTGGGCTTATTATTCTTGCGCACTACACCTCGGGCGCCTTGGCGACGGTCTCGCTTTCTGCCGTGAGCGGGCGGTTGTCGATGCGGCGGCCCAAGCGATCGAGCTTCACGAGTAGCCACTCAATGGGATTCGGCCCTGCGCCTTCCTCGTCGGCAACCAGGTCCATGACGGCGATCTTGGTGCCATCCTGCTTGAGCGTAACGCTGCCCACCTTGTCGCCCACATGCACCGTGCCCGAAAGATCGTCGTAGCTAACCTTTTCGGTCACCTCGCCGGCAAGGGAAAACACGGTCGCTTGCGCCGTAGGATCGGCGAGCGTGGCGTCGATCGTCTTATCCGTCCAGTCGGTTTGGCCAATGCGCGCCATAAGCGGGTTGCCGTTGGCGGTCTTTTCCTGCGTGTTGGCGATTGCGACCGTCACCTTGTGACCGTAGTACCAATTGGCAAGGGTTGCGGTATCGGTAAAGCGCTGGTCGGTGGTGGTGGAGTTCAAAACGACGGTGTAGATCTCGTCGCCATCGCGGTTGTAGGCACCCGTAAAGCAATAGCCTGCATCATCGGTGGTGCCGGTCTTGCCACCGATGATGCCATCTTGGCCTAGCAAATAGTTATGCGTGTCCATGGAATGCGAATGGTCGGTGCCGTCGGCGCCCGTGACCTCGATCCAGGAATCTTCGCTCGCTACGACCTCGCGGATCGTGTCGTTTTTCATGGCCTCCTGCATCATCAGCGCTACGTCGTGTGCGGTTGAGTGCATATCGCCAGCCCACTCATCAAAGTCCAGACCATGCGGGTTTTCAAAAAGCGTGCCGGTGCAACCGAGCTTCTTAGCGCGCTCGTTCATGGCTTTCACAAATGTTGCCTCGGCGTCTTTGGTCTTAGGGTCGATCTTCTTGCCCACATATTCGGCGAGCACGATGGCGGCGTCGTTGCCCGAGGGAATCATCAGGCCGCGCAGTGCCTGCTTCACGGTGAGCTCGTCGCCTTCGAGTAGGCCGGCTGTTGAATTGCCCACGGTGGCTGCGGCGTTGCTCACCGTGACCTTCTCGTCCATCTTGCAATTCTCGACGGTTAGGATTGCGGTCATGACCTTGGTGATCGAGGCAATCTTGACCTGCTCATCGGCGCCGCGGGCATAGTAGACGGTGCCGTCTTTGCCCATGACGAGGGCATTGGTCGCATCGATATCGGGCAGGTTTTCGGCCGTGATGCCGCGCGCATCGGCGGTTTTGCCGCAAACATTGTCGGTCGTGAGTACTTGGGCGCCGGCGACGGTGGGCACGCCAGCGGCAAGGGCGATAGCGCAGACAAAGCCGGCGGCAAGCTGGGCTGAGCGCTTTGCAAAAGAGGTGAGGGACTTCACGGATTTCGCTTTCGACGGGATGGTCTCTTCTGGAACTAGAGTATATCGTTTGCCGGCGTCGGCGATCATCGCGTGCGTGCGTGGCCCACATCCGCGCCCGAACGGGCACAAGGGTGCTTAAGGCCGACTTAATCACCAACGCTTGTTGTGTGTGGCATGCGTCCCCTCGGGCATAATGGAGCGCGAGAGGAGCACGCATGAACGAGCGCATTTTGGTAGTTGATGACGAGAAGGCCATCGCCGACTTGGTTGGTATCTACCTTACAAAAGAGGGCTTTGATGTCCAGATTGCCTATAGCGGGGCCGATGCTGCCAAGGCAATCCTGGAGCAGGAGTTCGATCTGGCACTGTTGGATGTCATGCTGCCCGATATCGATGGCTTTGAGCTACTGCGTACGATCCGTTCCAGCCATACCTATCCCGTGATCATGCTGACGGCGCGCGATGCCCAGCAAGACAAGATCGAGGGCCTTTCGCTTGGCGCGGACGATTACGTGGTTAAGCCGTTCCGTCCGCTGGAGCTCATCGCGCGTGTGCACGCTCAGCTTCGCCGCTACACCAGCTACGGTAGCCGCTCGCAGGCGGCCGAGTCGCCGACCATCCAGCTCGACGGCCTGGAGATCAACCGCGATGCTCGTTCCGTAACGGTGGACGGTGCACCGGTGCGCCTCACGCCCATCGAGTATTCCATCTTGCTGTATCTGGTTGAGCATCGCGGCAGCGTGGTAGCCGTGGAGGATCTGTTCCGCGCGGTGTGGAACGAGGATTTTATGCCCGGCTCCAACAATACGGTGATGGTGCACATTCGCCACCTGCGCGAAAAGATTGGCGACGACGCTCAAAAGCCGCGCTTTATCAAAAACGTCTGGGGCGTCGGCTACATAATCGAATAGCGCCTTTGATGGTGGGGAAGTGGACATGACAAAAGACGATAGGCAGGCATTCGAGGTGCCCGATCGACTCTTTGAATACGTGAGGTCGGTCGTCGACAACCGCGCACTTGCAACGGTGCTGCTCTTTTTGCTGAGCCTGCTGCTGATTGGCATCGATAACATCGCTGGAATCTTGGCGGTGCTGCTTGTCGGCTTTTTGCTGATCGATCGATTTGAAATCGTACGCCGCTGCGTGGTGATTGGCGGTGCCGCGTGGGCCATGACGTTGGCGATTGGCGCCATGGCACTCGGCGGCATCGAAGGGCCGGTGCTGTTCGATGCCGGCTTTGTATTCAACATG
Source organism: Collinsella sp. AM31-2AC (assembly GCF_003469285.1). NCBI lineage: Bacteria > Bacillati > Actinomycetota > Coriobacteriia > Coriobacteriales > Coriobacteriaceae > Collinsella > Collinsella sp. AM31-2AC. Next base: position 38,025 of record NZ_QSJB01000001.1, on the reverse strand, counting down.
CTTGGCTTTGTGCTGGCGCTTGCCGTGTGCGTGCTGTTCTTTTGCGGCCGCGCCCTGTACTGCCAGGGCTATGAGCAGGGCGAGCAGCATGCCGATTGTGTGCTGGCCGCTCGTATTCAAGATCGCCTGATCGATCACCCCGACACCTGGGACAACATCGACGGCGACTTCCTGGAGGTCGAGGGCGCACTCAACCGTGTGCGCGATCGCGAGCGCAAGGTGCAGCAGGCCTTGCGTGACGAGTCTCATCGCAAGGACGATCTGGTCACGTACTTGGCACATGACCTACGCACCCCGCTTGCCAGTGTGGTGGGCTATCTTTCGCTGCTTCAAGAGGCTCCTGAGCTGCCGGTTGAGCAACGTGCGCACTTTACGGGCGTGGCGCTCGACAAGGCGCGCCGGCTCGATGCGCTCATCGAAGAGTTCTTCGATATCACGCGCTTTGACTTCCACGATATCGTGCTCACGCGCGGCTATGTTGATCTGGGGTTGCTGCTGGCTCAGGTGGCTGACGAGTTCTATCCCATCCTCAACGAGCAGCATAAGGAAGCCCAGGTTGATATTCGCGAGGACCTGACGGTGCTCGTGGATGGCGACAAGATGGCCCGCGTGTTCAACAACATCATGAAAAACGCCGTCGCCTATAGCTATGAGGGCTCGACTATCACGATTGAGGCCAGGCGCCAAGACGATGGCGGCGTGCGCGTGCACTTTATCAATCAGGGCGATCCTATCCCTGCGGCTAAGCTCAAGGTGATCTTTGAGAAGTTCTATCGCCTGGATGCGGCGCGTGCGACCAATCGCGGTGGTGCCGGCCTGGGCCTTGCTATTGCCAAGGAGATCATCGCGGCACACGGCGGTACCGTTGCATGTGAATCGACGCCCGAACACACGATATTCACCATCGAGCTGCCCGCCGCATAGCCAGTGTGCCCTTACAAACACTTGACAATGTGCTCACGTGCGTATGAGCCGCGATTCCTACTATCGATACTGCTGAATTGATATCGATATGGAGGTGTGCGGTATGACGGCTGCTGCGGCTGTGGAGCCCACGGAGCTTGAAGAACTCATGGAAGCGCAGGCCGAGGCCGCGCATGAGCGCGAGGTTGGGGATGCGACTCGCCCCACGGCAGAGGATCTTGCCGCCTCGCCGACGCGCATCGACGTCGAGGGCCTCGACCTGTTCTATGGCGATCACCATGCGCTCAAGGACGTGAATATCAAGATCCGCGACAAGCAGATCACTTCGTTCATCGGGCCTTCGGGCTGCGGAAAGTCCACGTTGCTGCGCTGCTTTAACCGCATGAACGACGGCATCAAGGATTGCCGCATCGAGGGCAAGATTGCGCTCGATGGTCAAGATATCCTGGGCGATTGCGACATCTGCCGTTTGCGCCAGCGCGTGGGCATGGTGTTCCAACGCCCCAACCCATTTCCCATGAGCATCTACGACAACGTCGCCTACGGTCCTCGCGGTATGGGTGTGCGCGACCGCGCCGTGCTCGATGAGCTGGTCGAGGACTCCCTGCGTCGCGCTGCCCTGTGGGACGAGGTCAAGGACAAGCTCAAGGAGTCGGGCCTGGGTCTTTCGGGTGGACAGCAGCAGCGCCTGTGCATCGCCCGCGCACTTGCCGTGCAGCCCGACATTCTGCTGATGGACGAGCCGACCTCGGCGCTCGACCCCGTGTCGACGCTGGTGGTGGAGCAGCTTGCCTGCGAGCTCAAGGAGATCTGCACGTTGGTGGTCGTTACGCACAATATGCAGCAGGCGGCGCGCATCTCCGACTCGGTCGCGTTTTTCTTGCTGGGCGAGCTGGTGGAGCACGCGCCCACCGCTCAGCTCTTCAAAAAACCGACCGATTCGCGCACAGCGGATTATTTGACGGGGCGTTTTGGCTGACGCTGTCTTTTACAGGTGCTTTTAGGGTTAAGATGCGGTCATATCGGCCGCAAAGGGGTTCAACATGATCTATTACGTCGAGGACGATGACAACATCAGGGATTTGACGGTCTATGCGCTGCGCAAGCAGGGAATCGAGGCCGAGGGCTTTTCGTGCGATGGCGAGTTTAAGGCTGCCGTGGCGCGACGGGTGCCCGATGCTGTGCTGCTCGATATCATGCTGCCCGACACCGATGGCCTGGCGATTATGCGTCGCCTGCGTGCCGATCGCCTGACGGCGACGGTGCCCATCATGATGCTTACCGCCAAGGACACTGAGCTCGACAAGGTGATGGCGCTCGATGGCGGTGCCGACGATTACCTGACTAAGCCGTTTTCGCTCATGGAGCTTGCGAGCCGCTGCCGCGCACTGCTGCGTCGCGGCGGCATGGTCAAGCAGGCGAGCGATGTGCTCAGCGTAGGCGACATCGTGCTTTCGCCCAGCCATCGCGAGGTGACCGTTGCCGGCGAGCCGCTTAAGCTCACCCTGCGCGAGTTCGACCTGCTCGAGTACCTCATGCGCAAGCCCGGCGTGGTCTTTACCCGCGAGTCGTTGCTGCAGAGCGTGTGGGGCTGGGACTTCGACGGCGGTTCGCGCACCGTTGACGTGCACGTGCAGACGCTTCGCCAAAAACTGGGCGAGCATGCCAGCGCCATCGAGACCGTGCGCGGCGTGGGTTATCGCCTGGCCGAGCCTTCTGCCGGTGATGGTGCCGAAGGCGACGACACCGCGGCCACCGCATCGGAGGAGTAACCCGTGGTCTTCGCCCCCCAGGGAAAACATACGCTGTCGCACCGCGTTTTTGTGACGATCTTTGTTTGCGCCATGGCGGTTATCGTGGCGTTTACGGTGCTGGGTGCGTTCTTTGTGCAAAACACCTTGGCGGATGCCACGAGTGCCAATCTGGCGCAGGAAACCGAGCTCATTGCTGCCGCCCTCGACGAGCAGCAGGAGCCCATCCCGTTCTTGCGTAGCCTCGATCGCGAGGACTTACGCATCACGCTGATTAACAAGGATGGATCGGTTGCCTACGACAACGAGGCGTCGCCTTCCACACTGCCCAACCATGGCGATCGCCCCGAGGTCATCGAGGCCTTTGAGAGTGGTTCGGGTTCCGCGGAGCGCGCAAGCTCTACGCTCGACGAGATTATGCTGTATCGCGCCGTCGCCCTTGATAACGGCCAGGTTGTCCGCTTGGCGCAGGCCCAGCCTGGCGTTGCGGCGATTTTGCTGTCGATGGTGGCGCCGATGCTGCTTATCGCAGCAGCGGGTGCGGTACTCTCGTTTTTCATGGCGCGCCGCGAGTCCCGTGCCATCATCGCGCCGTTGCAAGAGGTGGATTTGGACCACCCGCGCCGTAGCTATGAGCACGCCTATGCCGAGATGGTCCCCATGCTTGAGCGTATCGAGTCGCAGCGCCAGGAACTCAAGCGCCAAATGGCGGTGCTAGCGGACAACGACCGTATGCGCCGCGAGTTCACGGCGAATATCACTCATGAGCTCAAGACGCCGCTTACGGCGATTTCGGGCTATGCCGAGCTCATCGCAAACGGCATGGTTGAGGGCGAGGATGACCTGCGCAACTTTGGCGGTCGTATCTATCGTGAGGCGGGCCGCTTGGCAGCGCTTGTCAACGATATCCTTACGCTGTCTAACTTGGACGAGGCCGAGCGTGCGACTGAGGGCGAGGCGGTGCCCATTGGGTCCACGGAGCCTATTGAGCTCTCGCGTGCCATCTACACGGTTGAGCAGCGTCTTGAACAGGTCGCCCGTCAAGCGAATGTGACGATAAGTCATGAGACCAAGCCTGTGGTCATCGAAGGCGTGTCGCGCTTGATTGACGAGCTCATCTACAATCTGGCAAGCAACGCCATCCGCTACAATCGGCCCGGCGGTACGGTTACGCTGCAGTGCGGCACCAACGACGAAGGCCATCCGTTCCTCGCGGTCGCCGACACGGGAATCGGTATCGCGCCTGAAGAACAGGGCAAGGTATTTGAGCGGTTCTATCGCGTGGACAAGAGTAGATCCAAGGCACGCGGCGGAACCGGCCTGGGGCTTGCCATTGTCAAGCATGCGGCCCTGTATCATCACGCCACGCTCGATCTATCGAGCGAGTTGGGCGTGGGAACCACCATTACGGTGGCGTTTCCCATACAGCAGGACGAGCCATTCGCATAGCGATACAACATAGATAATGATGTAGACGCCGCATCGGACTTTCGGGTGCGGCGTTGTTGTGCAATTTTACGATCGCTTCCGTCATTTTTACAGGAGAGCCTGTTTCTTATGTATAGAGTTTGGTCTCGGTAAAAAGATGCGATAACATACGGACAGTTTTGTCAATCCGAACTGGGGAAATGAAAGGCAAGCTGCATGACCCTTCTCGAACTGTTCCAGCTGCTGAAGAAGCACCTCAAGCTGGTCATCACCCTTCCGGTGGTCTGCGCGATCGCCATGGGCATCGTGTCCTTTGTTGCGATGGACAACACCTACACCGCGACGACGAGCATGTACATTCTCGCCAAGACCGACGATAGCGGTCAGATGAGCTACAACGATCTCTCGGCGAGCCAGATGCTTTCCAACGATATCGCCACGCTGCTGGATAGCGATAGCGTTAAGAGCGGCGCCGCCAATGAACTGGGCCTCACCGATCTGGATGACTACAAGGTGTCTGTTTCCTCCGAGACCACCACGCGTGTCATTACGCTTTCGGTTACCGGCACCGATGCCAAGGAGACGGCTAAGGTCGCAAAGGCCATAGCTAGCTCGGTGAGTACGGTCGCTCAGAACGTCGGCGCTGCCCAGAGCATCAACGTTATCGACGAGGCTAAGACCCCCGAAGCCCCCAGCGGTCCCAAGCGTATGCTGTACGTTGCTGTCGCGTTCCTCGCGGGCATCTTTATCGCAGTTGCCTATGTCGTTTTGGCAGACATGCTCAATACCCGCATCCGCGGTGCCGAAGAGGCAGAAGAGCTCCTGGGCATTCCCGTTGTTGGCCGAATTCCGGCTATGAAAGGTGGTAAATAGGCATGGCTAAGGCAAAGAACACCGATAAGCTCGTTGTACAGAATGCCGCCAAGACCCTTCTGGCCAACATCCGCTTTGCGAGCGTGGACGACCCCATTCGCACCATCACCGTTACCTCCTCGATTCCCAACGAGGGCAAGTCTACGGTTTCCATTAACCTTGCTCAGGCAATCGCCACGAGCGGCAAGTCCGTGCTCCTGGTCGAGTGCGATATGCGCCGCAGGTCCCTTGCCGATATGCTCGGCGTCCGCTCCCGCGGTGGACTCTATGCGGTCCTTTCCGAGCAGATCTCCATTGACCAGGCAATTGTCGAGACGGGTCAGAAGAACTTCTACTTCCTCGATGCCGAGCCGCATATTCCCAATCCTGCCGACATCATCGTCTCTCACCGCTTTTCCAAGTTGGTCAAGGCACTGTCTGCTAAGTTCCAGTACGTCATCTTCGATGCTCCTCCGGTTGGCACCTTCATCGATGCTGCCGAGATTGCCAGCCTGACCGACGGCGCGCTGTTCGTGGTGCGCGAGAACTTTACCAAGCGCGAAGAGGCGCTCAACGCCATCGGTCAGCTTAAGAAGTCCGAGAAGGTCAAGCTCATCGGTACCGTTATGAATTACTGTGAGACCGAGACCAGCGAGTACTACTATTCTTACTACACCAAGGACGGTAAGAAGGTTAAGAAGGGCTCCGACAATCAGGGCACTTCCAAAAAGGGCATCTTCACCAACCGAGCAAACGTTTAGTTGATTAAGGCCGACCTATGCGTGACATTCATTGCCATATCTTGCCGGGTGTAGACGACGGCGCCGCCGATCTTGATGAGAGCTTGGCGATGCTCGAGGCTGCCAAGCGGGCCGGTGTAACCAGAATCGTTTGCACTCCTCACTGCCGTGATCCCTATTTTGATTACGACAAGATGTGGGATGCCTTTGAGCTACTGCGCGATAACGCTGACGGTTTTCCGCTCCAGATGGGCTTCGAGGTCAACCATCGAAAGCTCGTTGAACTTGGTATCGATGCCGCGGAGCACTTGCATTTCGATGGGACCAACGAGTTTCTGCTCGAGCTTTCGACGCATGCCGATGCGTATGCGTTTAGAGAATACGAGAACACGATTTACGATTTGCAGTGCCGTGGCTACCAGGTGATCATCGCTCATCCTGAGCGCTATCGTGCGGTTCAAAAGGATGTAAGCGTGGCGGAACGCCTGGTCGATATGGGCTGCAAGCTGCAGGCTTCGGCGGACTTTATTGCCGGTGGTCGCTTTGGTCGCGAAAAAAAGCCGGCCCAGCGCCTGTTCGATCAGAACCTGTACAGCTTCATCGCGAGCGATGCCCATAACGTGGGTCATTACGACTGCCTGGCGAAGGCTCGCGCGAAGTTTAGCGTGCGCGGAGCTCATTTTCGCTAAAATCTGTCCCTAACGTTCTCATTGAATGAAAGGGCAGCCATGGATATCCAACTTAAGACGGGATGCTTTGATGACGCGGCGTTGGTGCGCCGCGTCGTTTTTATGGACGAGCAGGGCTACGAGAATGAGTTCGACGCTATCGACGAGGACCCGAACTGCATTCATGTGACGCTCTATGTAGACGGCGAGCTTGCCGGTTGCTCGCGCGTGTTTCCCGAAGAGCTTGAGCGCGCGGCTGACGCAGAGGCTCCGGTGTCGCCGGCGTGCGACTTGGACGAAGGCGTCGCAGCGGGGGAGACCTACATTATGGGGCGCGTCGCCGTGCTGCCGGCTATGCGTCGTCGTGGTTTGGCGAGCAAGATTGTCGAGGCCAGTGATACCGCCGCGCGTGATGCCGGCGCCAAGCTCATTAAGCTGCACGCGCAGGAATACGTGCTGCCGCTCTATGCCAAGGCGGGTTACACGCAGATTGCCCCAGTGGACTATGAGGATGAAGGCCAGCCCCATGCCTGGATGGCCAAACGGGTCGAGGGTGACAGATAGGGACGTTCCTTTTCTGCCGGCAGTTGGGGACACTCCTTGGCAATTGGCGCATCAGAGCGTTTGGACATACAGTTTTTCGATTCCGTATGTATATATGCGCGCTAATGGGTTATAAAATCTAAGTCTGAACATAGCAGGTCTGCGATGCGGCTCGGGCAACCGGGCCGTTTTTGCGGACGGGGGTAGCGCGAAAGGACTGCACATGCGTCAATTTAAGACCGAGAGCAAAAAACTGCTCGACCTCATGATCAACTCCATCTACACCAATAAGGAAATCTTCCTGCGCGAGCTTATCTCTAATGCGAGTGACGCCGTCGACAAGCTCAACTTTAAGAGCCTGCAGGACCCGAGTGTCAAGCTCGACCAGGGCGACCTGGCTATTCGCGTCTCTTTTGATAAAGACGCCCGCACCATTACCATCTCGGATAACGGCATTGGCATGACCGCCGAGGAGCTCGAGCGCAATCTGGGCACCATCGCCCATTCCGGCTCCGAGGAGTTTAAGACCGAGAACGCCGAGCAACAGGGCTCCGATGTCGACATCATCGGCCAGTTTGGCGTGGGCTTCTACTCCGCCTTTATGGTCGCCAGCCACGTGAAGGTCGTCAGCCGCGCTTATGGCGAGGACACCGCCCACGTTTGGGAGTCCGACGGTCTTGAGGGCTACACCATCGAGGATGGCGAGCGTGCTGAGCACGGTACCGATGTCATCCTGACGCTGCGCGAGAACGAGAAGCTCGACGCCGACGGCGAGGCCGAGACCTACGATCGCTTCCTGACCGAGTGGGGCCTCAAGAGCCTGATTCAGCAGTACAGCAACTATGTGCGCTACCCGATTCAGATGATGGTGAGCAAGAGCCGCCAGAAACCCAAGCCCGAGGACGCCGGCGACGACTACAAGCCCGAGTACGAGGACTACCAGGAGCTCGAGACCATCAACTCCATGACGCCGATTTGGAAAAAGCGCAGCTCCGACGTTGAGCAGAAGGATTACAACGAGTTCTACAAGTCCACGTTCCACGACTTTGACGATCCCGCGCGCACTATCAGCTTCCATGCCGAGGGTACGCTTGAGTACGATGCGCTGCTGTTTGTGCCGGGCCGCGCCCCGTTCGATCTGTACAGCAAGGACTACGAGAAGGGCCTGGCGCTCTACAGCTCCAACGTGCTGATTATGGAGAAGTGCGACGACCTGCTGCCCGACTACTACAACTTTGTCCGCGGCGTCGTGGATTCTGCCGACGTGTCGCTCAACATCTCGCGTGAGACGCTGCAGCAGAACCGTCAGCTCAAGGCCATCGCCAAGCGCGTGGAGAAGAAGATTACCGCCGATCTTGAGGATATGCGCGACAACGACCGCGAGGCCTACGAGAAGTTCTTTGAGAACTTTGGCCGCGGTCTTAAGTACGGCATCTACTCGAGCTATGGCATGAAGGCCGATGAGCTCGCCGACCTGCTACTGTTCTGGTCTGCCAAGGAGCAGAAGATGATTACCCTGGCCGAGTATGCCAAGGGCATGCCCGGGGATCAGAAGGCCATCTACTACGCCGCCGGCGACTCGCGTGAGCGCTTGGCCAAGATGCCCGTGGTAAAGGGCGTGCTCGAGCGCGGCTATGACGTGCTGTTGCTGACGCAGGATGTGGATGAGTTCACGTTCCAGGCTATGCGTGAGTACGTTGCCGCCGATATGCCTAAGATCTACGAGGACGACGCCGCCCGCGAGGCTGCCGAGAAGGCCGTTGCCGACGGTGCCGAGCCCGAGGTCGAGGATCGTCATCTGGAGCTCAAGAACGTTGCGACCGGTGATCTTGACCTGGCGACCGAGGACGAGAAGAAGGAGGCCGAGGACGCCACCAAGGAGAACGAGGACCTCTTTAGCGCTATGAAGGAGGCGCTCGGTGACAAGGTCGAGAAAGTTGCCGTCTCCGCGCGCCTGACCGATGCCCCCGCTTGCATCACCACCGAGGGCCCGCTTTCGCTTGAGATGGAGAAGGTGCTCCAGAAGGGACCCGAGGGCGCGCCCGACGGCATGCCCAAGAGCCAGCGCGTGCTCGAGCTCAACGCCAAGCACCCGGTCTTCGACAAGCTTGTCGCTGCCCAGAAGGCAGGCGACGCCGACAAGATCAAGCAGTACTCCGGTCTGCTCTATGACCAGGCTCTGCTGGTCGAGGGCATTCTCCCCGAGGACCCCGTTGCCTTCGCGGCGGCTGTCTGCAACCTGATGTAGTTCGGGGATACGGCACCGTAACTAGATTAGAACGAGAGTGGATAATCTCCCACTTTTGGCTCGAATGCAGGCTTGAAGTGGGAGATTTTCCACTCTCGTTTCCTTTTGAATGATCCCTTGGGGACGGAGGAAAGCGGATCACCAGATCAGGCCGACCCCCTCGGTGATCCGTTTTCCTCCGTCCCCAAGGGATCAATTATTTGTCGGGGTTGTGGTTTTGCGACCTGCTGAAATTTGAGATACTGTACAACTGTACGTTAACTAATCTTCGTAGTATATTGCTACCCGCAAAACTCAATACCATTGTGCTTCGAGACGCTAAAGCGCCTACGTACAATGGTTGTTGATAGTACGATTTGATTCAACGACAGGATGGATGGTCTAAGCGTGAGTCTCGGCAGCAAACTATCCAACGCAAAGGTATCCTTTGCGATCTTTAAGCGTGACATCAAGCGATTGCTCGTGAACCCCGTCGCCTTGGTGGTTACCCTCGGCGTGTGTGTTATTCCCTCGCTGTATGCCTGGTACAACATCGTGGCAAACTGGGATCCGTACGGAAACACCCAGGGCATCAAGATTGCTATCGCCAACAACGACCAGGGAACCCAAAACGACCTGGTGGGCGAGCTCAATGCGGGCGACAAGGTCGTCGATCAGCTCAAGGAAAACGATCAGCTGGGGTGGACCTTCGTCGATTCGGCCGCCGATGCCAAAGAGGGCGTCGAGAGTGGTGAGTACTATGCGGCCATCGTAATCCCCAAGAACTTCTCAGATAACCTGGTCTCGATGCTCGACGGCAATTACCATCAGCCCAAGCTCACGTACTACGTCAACGAGAAGAAGAGCGCTATTGCGCCCAAGGTCACCGACACTGGCGCCAATACCATCGAGGAGCAGATCAACTCGGAGTTTGTCTCCACGGTGGGCGAGACCGTCGCGGGCATTGCTAAAGATGCTGGCATCGACCTTAAAGACAAGGCGACCCAGACCCGGGATTCGCTGGCGGGCTCGGTGTCCGAGGCGTCTGATACCCTGGGCGAAGTACGCGATTCCATCGGCGACATGAACACCGCCATCGACAAGACGAGCAGCTCGATTGCTTCGGCCGATGCTGCGCTGGTGGGCCTGCAGGGGCAGGCGCCCTCTCTAACGCAGGCGATCTCCCAGGGCAACGACCTGCTGGGCGAGGCTCGCGCCACGGCGGGCAACTCTATCACCTCGCTCTCCAAGGCACTCTCGGAAGGTAGCCTTGCACTCACCAAGACGTCAGCCTCCGCGAACGCTGCGATTGGCAAGCTAACGGGTACGGTCACATCTACGACCACCCGCATCGACAACTCGCTCGAGTCTCTCCAGGCGACGATCGATCACAATAAGGTCGTTATCGGACACTTGGAGATTCTCGTTAATGACACGTCGACAGGTTCCGAGGAAATTGACGCGCGCATTGTATCGACCATCGATTCGCTTCGCGAGCAAAACCAGAAGCTGCAGAGCATCAAGGATGGCCTTTCCGCACAGTCGAGCGCCATGGCAAACGACGCTACGGCAATCTCGAACGCGAGCAACGCACTCAACGCGGCAATTCAGACCGGTACGGCTAACCTCGGTCAGGCTCAGACCGATCTGGGTCAGAACGCACTTCCGAAGGCTTCGAGCGCGCTTGATTCCTTTGCCGCCGTTTCGGGCGATTTGACCGGCATTGTGTCGGGTATGACCCCCACGATAGCGAGCGCGCGCGGCACGCTGGCGCAGCTCGACGCCACGCTCAAGCAGGCAAAGACCACGCTATCCCAAACCGACGCCTCCCTTGCCAAGGTTCAGGACAAGCTCGCGACCGCCGCCAATGACATTGCGGCGCTGCGGACCTCTGAGTCTATGGGCGAGTTAGCCGACCTCATGGACGTCGACGTCAATGACGTGGCAGATTTCATGGCATCTCCGGTTGAGCTGACGTCCAAGTCAATCTATCCGGTCAAGAGCTTTGGCTCGGGCATCGCGCCCTTCTACACCAATCTGGCGCTGTGGGTAGGCGGCTATGTGCTCATCGCTATCTATAAACTCGAGGTCGACCGCGAGGGCATCGGTAGCTTTACGGCGCGTCAGGGCTACTTTGGCCGCTGGCTGCTGCTGGTGATCCTGGGCGCGTTCCAGGCCATTATCGTTACGGTGGGCGACCTGGTCATTGGCGTTCAGTGCGTCAATCCGCTGCTCTTTGTACTGGGCGGCATCGCTATTTCGTTCACCTACGTCAACATCATCTATGCGCTGTCCACCACGTTTAAGCATATCGGTAAAGCCATTGGCGTCATCCTCGTCATTGTGCAGATCCCCGGCTCGTCGGGCATGTATCCCATCGAGATGATGCCCGGCTTCTTCCAATGGCTGCATCCGCTGCTGCCCTTCACTTATGGCATCAACCTGCTGCGCGAGACCGTCGGTGGCATGTATTCGTTCAACTACCTGTTCAACCTGTGCATCCTGGGCGTGTTCCTTGCCATCGCGCTCTTTATCGGTCTGCAGCTGCGCCCGTTGCTGCTCAACCTCAATCTGCTCTTTGATAAGCAGCTTTCCACGACGGGCCTCATGATCTGCGAGTCCAACGACCTACCGCGCCAGCGCTATTCGCTGCGCACGGCCATGCGCGTCATGCTCGATTCGGATTCGTACCGTCGCGAGCTGCTCGATCATGCCGTGGCGTTTGAGCATCGCTACCCGTACTACATCAAGGGCGGTTTTGCCGCCGTGGTAGGCGTGCAGGTTCTGCTCTTTGTGCTTTCGACGGTGCTCGATATCGACAATAACGGCAAGATCATCCTGCTCGTTATCTGGATTATCTCGGTCATTGCCATCTGCGGCTGGCTCATCAACATCGAGTACATCCGTGCAAGCCTCAACACCCAGATGCGCATCTCGGCGCTTTCGGACGAGGACTTGCGCCGCGAGATGCGCGAGCACACGGCTGCCATCCCTGCCGCCCGTCGTATGTTTGGTCTCAACGCCAGCGAGCGGGGCACCAAGGACAGCGAACAGCCCACGAGCCGTCTGCCGCATATTGGTGCGCATCGTAAATCTCAGGGCAGCGACAGCACAGCTACAAATGATGGAGATACCACCCTGCTTGGCAAGCACTCTAAAGGAGGTGAGGCATAAATGAAGAACATCCTGCACCTGTTTAAGCGTGATGTCCAAAACGTGTCTCGCTCCGTGATCGGCATGGTCGTCGTGATGGGCCTCATTATCGTGCCGTGCCTGTACGCGTGGTTTAACATCGCCGGCAGCTGGGATCCGTACGGCAATACCGGCAACCTTAAGATTGCAGTGGTCAACACCGATGAGGGCTACGAGAGCGACCTGATTCCCGTCGAGATCAACGTGGGCGAAAACGTGACGGCGACCCTGCGCGGTAACGAGAACTTTGACTGGGTTGTCCTCAACGACCGCGATAAGGCGATTGAGGGCGTTAAGTCGGGCACATACTATGCCGCCGTCGTTATCCCCAAGACGTTTAGCGCCGACATGATGACGCTTTTCTCGACCAACGTGAAGCACGCCGACATCGAGTTCTACGAAAACCAGAAGGCTAACGCCATCGCCCAGATCGTGACCGAAAAGGGTTCGAGCGCCGTCCAGAGCCAGGTGAATGAGACCTTTACCAAGACCATCACGACCATCGGCCTTAAGACCGTGTCCAGCCTGCTCGATTACATGAGCACCGATCAGGTCAGCAGCTTTATCGCCAACCTGTCCTCGACACTGGGCGATTCGGTCGAGGACCTGCAGGACGTTCAAGCCAACGCGACTTCGCTGGCGGGCATTTTGAGCTCGACCTCCGATTCGTTGACGTCGGCGAGCGGTATGCTCCAGCAGACGGGTAAGGTCGATGAATCTACCAAGCAGTTGATGGAGCACGCCGAGAGCGGCATTAGTGATTCCAAGGAAGCACTCAAGGCCGCCAACGACGCCATCAACGCCGCGATTGACGGAAGTGCGGGCTCGTTTGACAACGTGTCCGCCGAGCTCGCGAAGGCTTTCGACGCCGCAAACCAGCATGTCCACGTTACGGTGACCCAGCTCAACGAAGCCGCGTCGGCACTCGAATCGCGCGCCAAGGAAATCGACGACACGGCCGACCAGCTCCGCAGCTTTGCCGATCAGGTGAGTGACGAAAAGCTCCAGGACAGCCTCAAGTCTGTGGCTACATCGCTGGGCAGGATCGCGACGGAGTATCGTAACAATGCCAACGACCTGAGGGCAACCGCAAAGTCCCTTTCCGACAGCATGGCAGAGGTCAACAGCACGCGTGCCGAGGTCGACCAGGCCATCGCCGATGCCAAGGCGGGCATCTCGGGCGCTAAGTCCGACTACGATTCCACATTCTCGGTCAAGGCCAAGGAGCTCAAGAAAACTATTTCGGGCGTTCTGGATTCGCTCGACGGCATCTCGGGCGACCTAGATAGCGCTGTTGCCGGCCTGACCGACGCATCCGGTTCGCTGGCAAAGGGTCTCTCCAAGGCCGCAAAGCTGGTCAACAAGGCTTCCGATCAGCTGGGCGAGGCGTCGGACAAGATCAGCGCGTTCAAGGACGAGCTCGACGGCGCCCTGATGTCGGGTGACCTGGCGACGATCAAGACGATGATCGGCAACGACCCCGAGGGCCTGGCCGTGTCGCTTTCCGGCCCCGTTGCGCTCGACCGCAAGCCGGTCTATCCGATCCGCAACTACGGTTCGGCCATGGCGCCGTTCTATACGATTCTGTCGCTCTGGGTCGGCTCGATCGTACTGGCGGCCATGATGAAGGTCTCGGTCGACGACGAGCTCATCAACGAGCTCATCCCCGTACGCCTGCACGAGATCTATCTGGGCCGTTACCTGTTCTTTGGCGGTTTGGCCCTGCTGCAGGCAACGCTCGTGTGCGCGGGCGACATTCTGTTCTTTGGCATTCAGTGCGACAACCCGCTGCAGTTTGTGCTGGCGGGCTGGGTCGCGAGTCTCGTGTTCTCCAATATCGTCTACACGCTTACGGTTTCGTTTGGCGATATCGGCAAGGCGCTCGCTGTCGTGCTGTTGGTCATGCAGGTCGGCGGTTCGGGCGGCACGTTCCCCATCGAGATGACCGGCCCCGTGTTCCAGGCGATCTATCCGTTCCTGCCGTTTACTCACGGCATCAACGCCATGCATGCCGCCATGGCTGGCGCCTACCATATGGAGTACTGGGTTGAGTTGGGTATTCTGGCGAGCTATCTGATTCCGTCGCTGGCCCTGGGCGTCGTCTTCCGCCGTCCGGTCATCAAAGCCAACGACTGGATTATCGAAAAGCTGGAGTCGACCAAATTGATTTAATACAGCAACGTAAACGCCGTCGGAACATCGAGGATTTCTGTTCCGACGCTTTAGTTGAGTGAATTGCATGGGCTGCTTGGTTGTTGCTACAGTAGCGGGGCGTGCCGGGGGTCCGGTGCGCCCTGTTTTTATTTGACCATGAGGCGGCATGCGGTCACGCGCGTGCGGACACCACGCCCAGATTGAGCGCGAGGATGCCCTATGCCCCAGCATGTCACTGACAATATCGAAATGATGCCCGATGGCCCTGTGGCTCGCGAGGACCTGGGTGCGGGCGGCACCTCCCGTGGTGCCGGTGCTCGTTCGCCGTTGTTCTGGAAAGTTCTACTGCTTTCGGTGGCGATTATCTGGGGTTACTCCTTTACCACTATGAAGGACGCGCTCGACACCATTCCGGTGTTTGAACTGCTCTACGTGCGCTTTCTGCCTGCGGCGTTGGTCATGTTTGTCATCTTCCACAAGCGCATCATCGCGCACCTCAACGCCCGCAATCTTATCGTCGGACTTGGAATGGGCACACTTATGTGGGCCGCCTACGTCCTGCAGACGGTCGGTCTGGCGCACACCACGGCGGGCAAGAACGCGTTTTTGACGGGTACGTACTGCATCCTCGTGCCCTTTGCGAGCTATTTTCTGAGCGGCGAAAAACTCACCCGCTATAATCTGGGCGCGGCACTGCTGTGCTTGGCGGGCATTGGCCTGGTGGCGCTTGATAGCGTCGAGTTCAACATCGGCGATGCCATTACGCTGGGCGGCGCGGTTTTCTTCGCCATCCAGATGGCGGTGACCGCCAAGTACGGTCGCAAAATGGACATCAACGTCATCACGTTTTGGATGTTTGTGGGCAATGGCGTGCTGAGCCTGATCTCGTCGCTGCTATTCGAGACCCAGGCGCCTCTGTCCGTGTGGACGCCGAATTTTATCTGTGTGATGGCGTTTCTCTCGGTGGGCTGCACATGCGTGGCTCTGCTCATCCAAAACGTCGGCCTGGCGCATGTCCCGGCTTCGACGGGCTCGCTGCTCCTTTCGATGGAGTCGCCTTCGGGCGTGTTGTTTTCGGTGCTGCTGATGGGGGAGGCGCTCACCTCGCGCCTGCTCGCCGGCTTTGTGCTTATCTTCCTGTCGATTATCTTGAGCGAGACTCACTTCGATTTTTTGCGTCGAAAGCCGCGCCCGCAATTGTAAACAACTTGTTGCGCCGCCCTCCTGGGGCGGCATTTTTTATGCCTCGCCCTTAAAGCTGTACCTTGCGCTTTACGCTATCAAAGTGCTTACTGCAAAAACGTTACTGGAGGGCATTTATGGCACTAGCTCAGTCCGATCTTCAACCGCAATCAGCGTCCAAGGCCACCGTGGCGGCGCAGGCCGCTATCGGTGACGGTCTTGTTGCAGAAGCTCAGGCGTTTGCCAACGAGCTTGCCACATGGCGCCATGATCTCCATCAAACGCCTGAGCTCGGTAACAACCTTCCGCAGACGTCCGCCTTTATCCAGGCGCGTCTGGACGAGATGGATATTCCCTATGCCGTGCTTGTTGACGGCTCCTGTGTCGTTGGCCTAATCGGTGCCGGCGCGGCAGCTGCTGCTCGGGGTAACGGTACGTGCACGGACAAACAGGCCGGTACGGTCATCATGCTCCGTGGCGACATGGATGCCCTGCCTGTTGCTGAAGAGTCAGGCGAGCCTTTCGCCTCTACGAACGGCTGCATGCACGCATGCGGACACGATATGCACGCGACGGCGCTGCTTGGTGCGGCGCGCCTGCTCAAGGCCCGCGAGTCCGAGCTTGTCGACGCCAACGCCACGATTAAGTTGCTGTTCCAACCGGGCGAGGAAACCTTTGAGGGTGCCCGCGCCGCCATCGCCGACGGTCTGCTGCAGAACCCGCGTCCCCAGGCCGCCTTCGCCATACATGTCAATAGCCAGTCGCCGCTTGGCCTGGTGCTCTACGGCAGCCCGGCGCTCTCGGGCGTGTACGGTTTTCGCATCACGCTTCAGGGCAAGGGCGACCATGGCTCGAGCCCCGAGATCTGCATCGACCCCATCACGGCCGGCGTCCATGTGCATCTGGCGCTTCAGGAGCTCATCTCCCGCGAGGTGCCGGCGGCCAAGGAGGTCGCGCTTACCATTGGCAAGTTCGCCGGCGGTCAGGCCGCAAATGTCATTCCCGACACTTGTGTGCTTGAGGGAACGCTGCGTGGCTTCGACGTCGAGCTCATGGAGCACCTCAAGACCCGCATCGCCGAGGTCGTCAACGGCGTGGCCGCAACGTATCGCACGCCGGCGACTATCGAGACGCTTTCGGATGTTCCGCCGCTGGTACTCGACGACGGCATGACGCAGGCGTCGCTTGGCTACGTGGGCGCGGTGCTGCCCAAGGCTGCCTTCCTGCCGCTGTTCCACGCCATGGCGAGCGAGGACTTCGCGTTGATCTCGAGCGAGATCCCGAGTGCGTACTTTACCGTGGGCGCTGCCGTGACTGATACGGACGAGCACTTTGCTCAGCATCATCCCAAGGCACGTTTTAGCGATGCCGAGCTTCCCCTTGGCGCCGCGGCTTATGCCGCCGTCGCTTTGGGCTACATCGCCGACCACCGGTAGCACCCAATCTTGCTACTCGTTCGTTAAAAAGGAGCAGTATGTCCCGGCAGCATAAATTCTTCCCCGGTTGGCTCGTCGTGGCCTCCGGCTTTGTCATCATGGCCACGTGCTACACGATTTTCGTTAACTGCATGAGTCTGTTCCAGCCGCTCATCGTCAGCGACTTGGGCATTTCTCTTGCGCAGTACAACATCTCCAACGCCATCTCCACCGTGGTGAGCGTTATCGGCTCACTTGTGATCGGTCATGTGGCCGATAAAGTGAGCGGTCGCGTTTTGGGCTCCCTCACTGTTATCGCCACCTCTGCCGTTCTTGCCGGCATGAGTTTTGTCGGTGAGCTGTGGCAGGTCTACGTGCTCTTTGCCGTCTCGGGCTGCTTTGCCGTCGCCTCGACCCGCCTGCTCATTAGCCTTGTGACCGCCAACTGGTTTACGGCCAAGCGAGGCCTTGCCATCTCCATCGCACTTTCGGGCTCGGGCTTTGGCGGCGCTATTCTGTCTCCCATCGTGAGCTCGCTTATCGTGAGCGTTGGCTGGCGTTCCGCCTTCCTAGTGCTCGCGGCTATCTGCATGGTGGCGGCGCTGCCCATCACGGCCTATTCCTTCCGCACCAAGCCTTCCGAGATCGGCCTTAAGCCGCTCGGCGAGAACCCGGGCGATCCGTCCGTCTCGACGGCTGGCGACAAGGATGAGCACACGGCGCCTGAGGTTAACGTTGGCTGGTCTCGCATCAAGAAGAGCCCGGCGTTTTGGCTGCTTGTCGTCGCCTTCCTCTTTATGGGACTCGTTAACGGCGCCATCTTGCCCAACCAGGTCACCAACATGACGAGCGTTACCGTCAACGGCGCCAAGATCGTTACGGGCGGCCACGACCCCATGTGGGCCGGTACGGTGCTTTCTGCCTACATGGTCACGGTTGTTATCGCCAAGATTTCGCTCGGCGCCATCTACGATCGCTTTGGTTTGCGCTTTGGCAACGTGCTGGGTTCCGTTGCGTGTATTGTCGCCTGTGTGGCGCTGTGCTTCCCGACGACGGACCTTGGTCCTATTGTGGCCGCTGTGAGCTTTGGTATCGGAACGTGCATGGGCACCATCACGCCCACCATTGCCGCGTCAAAGCAGTTTGGCATGGCCGACCTCGGCAAGGTCACGGGCACCATTACCTCGCTCGAGATGGTCGGCGGCACCGTGGGCGCCATCGTTTCGGGCGTGCTGTTCGATGCCACGGGCTCTTTTGCGAGCACCTGGATTGTGTGCCTGGCGTGCTCCGTGGTCATGCTCGTGTTCCTGCTGGCATCCGAGCCCATCGCCGCCAAGCTGCGCGCGAGCGTGGCGGGGGAGTAAGCACGCTGCCGCGTTTGCCGGCTCACCCTGCTCTGTCCGCGGCGGTCTTGGGAGCCGAATGGATGCTCGTACCATCATTCGGTTTCCAAGGTCGCCACGGGCCTACGAAATGATCCGTTTTCCTCCGTCCCCAACAGATCACGTGATCCGAAGGGGACGGAGGAAAACGGATCACAAACAGCGGCGGCGCGTCTGGCCGAACGAGTCCCCATACCCTCGTTCGGTCAGACGCGCCGCCGCGTTGCTGCTTTGTGCCGTATAATGTCCTGTACCTATGACGCGATACAAAAGAAAGGTGTTTGCCCATGCAGGCACAGAAGGCGGAGGGAACCCGCGACCTTATCGGCGCCGAGATGCGCGCTTGGCAAAAAATGCAGCAGATTGCGGCCGGCGTATTCGAGCCGTTTGGCTTTAAGCCCATCGAGACGCCCGCCATCGAGCAGGTGGACGTGTTTGTCCACGGCATCGGCCAGTCGACCGACGTCGTGCGCAAGGAGATGTTCCGCGTGTTTAGCGGCGCCAACCTGGAGCGCGTCTTTACCGAGGGTACCGATAGCAAGCTCAAGCCCAAGCAGCGCCTGGCGCTTCGTCCCGAGGGCACGGCCGGCGTGGTGCGCGCCGTCGTGGAGAACAACTTGGTGCCTCAGGGCTCCACGCCGTTTAAGGCCTACTATGCCGAGGCCATGTTCCGCGGCGAGCGTCCTCAGAAGGGTCGCCTGCGTCAGTTCCACCAGGTGGGCATCGAGTGGCTCGGTGCTCCCGATCCGGCGGCAGACGCCGAGTGCATCATTATGCTCATGGAGTTCTACAAGCGCCTGGGCTTCGATCTTTCCAAGCTCCGTCTGCTCATTAACTCGATGGGCGATGCCCAGTGCCGTCCGGCCTATCGCGAGCAGGTTAAGCAGTTCATTCTCGACCACGCCGACGAGATGTGCGACGAGTGCCGCGAGCGCGCCGAGCTTAATCCGCTGCGCGCCTTCGACTGCAAGAACGACCATTGCCGCGAGATCATGGCCGAGGCCCCGTTGATGGGTGACAACCTGTGCGACGAGTGTCGCGAGCACTACGAGCAGGTCAAGCGCTATCTGGATGCCGCTGGCATCGAGTATGTCGAGGACCCCACCCTGGTGCGCGGCCTGGACTACTACACCCGTACCGTCTTTGAGGTCGAGGCTCCCGGCGCCGGCGTCGGTTCCATCGGTGGCGGCGGTCGCTACGATGGCCTGGTTGAGCTCGAGGGCGGCAAGCCCACGGCCGGCGTCGGCTTCGCCGTCGGTTTTGAGCGCGCCCTGTTGGCCCTGCAGGCCTTTGGCAGCGACCTGGGCGCCGATGAGGCCCCGTGTGTCTACGTCGCCAATGCCGGCAAGGAACTGCGCCAGAACGTGTTTGCCATTACGCAGCAGCTTCGCGCCGCAGGTATCGTGACCGAGGCAGACTATCAGGGCCGTTCGCTCAAGGCCCAGTTTAAGCAGGCCGACAAGGTGGGCGCCAAGCTCATTTTGGTCTTGGGCGGCGACGAGCTTGCTGCCGGCAAGGTTAAGGTGCGCGACATGCAGAGCCATGACGAGGTTCTCGTCGATTTGGCCAATGTGGTCGAGGCGGTTCGCGAGCGCCTGTAGCGCATCTTTTTGAGCTGCGGGCCTGCTAACGTGCCCTGCTCATGGAGAACGATTGTTACGGGGGTGTTTCGCTTTTATGCGGAATGCCCCCGTTTGTATATGCCGCCTACCGAGAAATACGACCATTTAGGGCAAAAACCCTTGCAATGCAGAAAATACTTTTGTGTGGTAAAGCGCAATCAGCGTCGAAAGTTTTTGCCGAGTGCCTATAATGGATACCGCATGTTACGTGCATAGAAGGAGGAATGGGAGGAAACGTGGCTGAGAACCCAAGCAACCAGTCTGTACCCGAAGCCGCGGCGCGTGTCGCTGCCGTGGTCAACCGCCTCGTTAACCGAATCGGCTTGAATGCCGAGTCCAAGGAGCGTCTCGCCGAGATCGAGATCCCCGAGGAGCTGCGCGACAATCTGGCGCTGTTCTTGCGCCTGGAGCGCCGTGTGCTTAGCGAGTATGATCCCGAGATCGCGGACCTGTTCGACAAGATTTTGACAGCCGAGATTGTGGCCAATGCCGGCAACCCCGGTAGCCGTGCTGCCGACGAGTCCGTCGACGAGCAGGGCGTGCCCACTGCCGACGAGCCCACCGCCGTGGCGTTTCGCGAGGTTGTCGATATGATCGACAGCCTGCCGCTCGATAAACAGCAGGTTATCGTCCGCGCCTTTACGAGCTTCTTCCATCTGGCAAACCTGTCGGAGGAGAATTACCGTGTGGCGCAGCTGCGCGAGCGCGAGGCCGGCGCATCGACCGATACCGAGGTCGATCCTGCCAACGAACTCACCGTCGCCTATCACCAGTTGGTAAACGAGATGGGTGTCGAGGGCGCCAACGAGCTGCTCGGCAAGCTCGAGTTCCACCCTGTCTTTACCGCACATCCCACCGAGGCCCGTCGTAAGGCCGTCGAGGGCAAGATTCGCCGTATCTCCAACCTGCTGGAGGAGCGTCCGCGTCTGGGCGGTTCCGACCTGGTGGAGAACGAGCGCCATATGCTGCAGGAGATCGACGCCCTGGTGCGTACGAGCCCCATCGCGCTCAAGAAACCCACGCCGGTCGAGGAAGCCGATACCATCATCGACATCTTCGATAACACGCTGTTCGACGTTATTCCCGTCATCTATCGTCGTTTTGATGACTGGGTGCTGGGCGATAAGGCCGGCACCGTGCCGCCGCTGTGCCCGGCGTTCTTCCACCCCGGCAGCTGGATCGGTTCCGACCGCGACGGTAACCCCAACGTCACCGCCAAGGTGAGCCGCGAGGTCGCTGCCAAGTATTTCACCCATATGGTGCTCAAGCTCGAGGACAAGTGCCGCCGCATCGGCCGCAACCTCACGCTCGAGGCCACCTACAGCAAGCCGTCTGCCGAGCTCATCAACCTGTGGAACCATCAGGTCGAGATGAGCACTCAGTACACCGCACGTGCTGAACTAATCTCCGAGCACGAGCCGCATCGCGCCGTCATGCTCGTCATGGCCGACCGACTCAACGCCACCGTGCGTCGCATCACCGACACCATGTACCACAGCGCCGATGAGTTCCTGGAGGACCTGCGCGTCGTCCAGCGCTCGCTGGCCGCCTGCGGTGCCGTCCGTGCTGCCTACGGCCCGGTCCAGACCATCATCTGGCAGGTCGAGTCCTTCGGCTTCCACATGGTCGAGATGGAGTTCCGTCAGCACTCCGTGGTGCACGCCCGCGCCCTCAAGGATATCCACGAGAACGGTATCCATGGTGATCTGCAGCCCATGACGCGCGAGGTCATCGATACCTTCCGCGCTATCGGCTCCATCCAAAAGCGTTACGGCAAGAAGATGGCGCACCGCTACATCATCTCGTTCACCAAGAGCGCCCAGCATGTGGCCGACGTCTTTGAGCTTGCCCACCTGTCCTTTGCGCATGAGGAGGATGTCCCCGAGCTCGACGTGATCCCGCTGTTCGAGCAGCTCGAGGACCTCGAGGGCTGCGTCGACGTGCTCGACCAGATGCTTACGCTGCCCGTGGTGCAAAAGCGCCTTGCCCAGACCAACCGTCGCATGGAGGTCATGCTGGGCTATTCCGACTCCTCCAAGGATGCCGGTCCTACCACGGCTATGCTCGCGCTGCACTCCGCACAGGAGCGTATTGCCAAGTGGGCCGAGAAGAACGATATCGATCTGGTGCTCATGCACGGTCGCGGCGGTGCCGTGGGCCGTGGTGGCGGCCCGGCCAACAAGGCCGTGCTGGCGCAGCCCAAGGGTTCGGTCAACTGCTTCTTTAAGCTCACCGAGCAGGGCGAGGTCATCTTTGCCCGTTACGGTAACCGCACGCTGGCTCAGCGCCATGTTGAGTCCGTTGCCGCTGCAACGCTTTTGCAGTCGGCCCCGAGCGTCGAGAAGACCAACACCGAGACCACGCAGAAGTTCTGGGATATGGCCGAGAAGCTCAACGCTGCAAGCCACGAGCGCTATCTGGATCTGCTGAACACCGAGGACTTTACACCGTGGTTCTCGACCGTGACGCCGCTGACCGAGGTCGGTCTGCTGCCGATCGGCTCGCGCCCGGCCAAGCGCGGTCTGGGTGCCAAGTCGCTCGACGACCTGCGTACCATTCCGTGGATTTTCAGCTGGAGCCAGGCTCGCATTAACCTGGCCGCTTGGTACGGTCTGGGTACCGCCTGCGAGCAGCTGGGCGATCTTGACCAGCTCAAGGCTGCCTACCAGGAGTGGCCGTTCTTCCGCACGTTCATCGACAACATCGAGATGTCGATCGCTAAGACCGACCAGCGCATCGCCAAGATGTATCTGCACCTGGGCGATCGCCAGGATCTGTCCAAGAAGGTCTTCACCGAGATGCAGCTCACGCGTAAGTGGGTCCTTGCCATCGTCGGTGACGAGTGGCCGCTACAGCGCCGTCGCGTGCTTGGCTGCGCCGTTCGCGTGCGTAACCCCTATGTCGACGCCCTGTCCATCGCTCAGGTCCGCGCCCTTCGCGAGGTGCGTATGAACCAGGACGAGATGGCCGAGGAGAAGAAGGCCGAGTACATGAGCCTGATTCTTTCGACTGTGACCGGCGTCTCGGCAGGATTGCAGAACACGGGGTAATCGATAACCCTGTAGTCGTCCGGGTCCGCCATCAGTTTACTTTTAGGCACGTCCTCGGACATGCAAGAAGCCCTCGCTGCGCACTTCGTGCGGCGAGGGCTTCTTGCGTCCTGCGGAGTGTGCCTAAAAGTAAACTGATGGGGCCCTACGATGTCCGGTCTTCGGCGGATTACTGCTGGGGAAAAGATAGCGCGCTTCGCGCGTTTTGGATGGGGTCTGTCTCGGCGGCGCGTTTGGCGCTTCTCGCCTTGCGACTGTAGCGCCCGCGGTCCTCATTGGGACCACGGCCGTTTTGTTATGGGTCAAATATGAACGTTGTGTTAATGAGTCGGTGGACGGTGGTGTTTTTCGGTGAGCGGCGTATCCTTCCAACGGTTTGACTAGTGTGTCAGTTGAAAGGAAGAGGGCGCTCGTCAATGTTTGAATGTGAACTACCGTTTGACCACAAGACGTTGCATCTGGAGCTCGAGGACAAGAACTTCGCGGGTGTGATGGAAGGTCATCAAAACGAGTTTAAGACTACAAAATCGCAGGAAGAGCTGGTAGAGGAGTCGCTTGCCAACCCTTATGGCTCGCCTTCGCTCGAGGAGCTTTGTGCTGGCAAAAAGGATATCGTAATTATCAGCTCTGACCATACGCGTCCCGTTCCTTCGCGTGTGACGATGCCTATTCTGCTGCATCACATTCATGCCGCTGCGCCCGAGGCCCGTGTGCGTATTTTGGTTGCTACGGGTATGCACCGTCCGTCGACGCACGAGGAGCTCGTCAATAAGTATGGCGAGGACATCGTTGCCAACGAGGAAATCGTTATGCATGTCGCGACCGACGACAGCATGATGAAAAAGATCGGCACCCTGCCTTCTGGTGGCGAGTGCATCATCAACAAGATTGCGGCCGATTGCGATCTGCTGCTTGCCGAGGGCTTTATTGAGCCGCACTTCTTTGCCGGTTTCTCTGGTAGCCGCAAGTCCGTCCTGCCTGGCATCGCCAGCTACAAGACCATCATGTACAACCACAACGGTCAGTTTGTGAACGATTCCCACTCGCGTGCCGGCAACCTGTGCCACAACCACGTGAGCGAGGACATGTTTGCCGCCGCCGAGATGGCTCACCTTGCCTTTGTGCTCAACGTGGTGCTCAACGGCAAGCACGAGGTCATTGGCTCCTTTGCCGGCGACATCCACAAGGCGCACGAGGCTGGCTGCGAGTTCGTGAAGAGCCTTGCCGGCGTTGAGCCCGTCGAGTGCGAGATCGCCATTACCACTAACGGCGGCTACCCCCTCGATCAGAACATCTATCAGGCTGTGAAGGGCATGTGCGCTGCCGAGGCCACGCTTCCCGAGGGCGGCGTGATCATCGACGTCGCCGGTTGTGCCGACGGTCACGGCGGCGAGGGCTTCTATCACAACATCGCCGACAACGATCCGGCAGAGTTTGAGCGCGCCTGTATCGATCGTCCTAAGGACGAGACCCTGCCCGATCAGTGGACGAGCCAGATCTTTGCCCGCATCCTGGCGCATCACCCCGTGATCATGGTCACCGACCTGTGCGATCACCAGATGCTCAAGGATATGCACATGACGCCGGTCAACACCCTCGAGGAGGCGCTCAAGCTCGCCTTTGAGATGAAGGGTGCCGACGCCAAGGTCGCCGTCATCCCCGATGGCCTGGGTGTTGTCGTCGCGCAGCACTAGTGCGCGGCTTAAACGAATCGTTTATAACCGACAAGAAAGATAAGGTTTTATGCTTACCAAACTCCTCTGCGAATTCGGCGCGACGGCCCTCATGATCGTCTTTGGCGTGGGCGTGCACTGCGATACCGTGCTCAAAGGCACCAAGTATCAGGGCTCCGGCCATATGTTTGCCATCACCACCTGGTCTTTTGGCATCTCGGTCTGCCTGTTTGTCTTTGGCGGCGCCGTGTGCATGAACCCCGCTATGGTGCTTGCCCAGTGCATCGTCGGTCTGGTGCCGTGGGGCAACTGCATCCCCTTCATGCTTGCCGATATGCTCGGCGGCTTTGTGGGTGCCGTGATCGCTTGGTTTATGTATGCCGATGAGTTCAAGGCTTCCGAGGGTGTCGTCGATCCCATTGCCCAGCGCAACATCTTCTCGACCAACCCCACCACCGAGGGTACGAACTATGCCCGCAACTTCTTCTGCGAGGCAATCTGCACCTTTGTGTTCATTAGCGCCATCCTTGCTGCTGCTAGCCGTGCTGGTGAGGACGTTTTGATGCTCGCCATCTGCGTCGGCCTGATTGTCTGGGCCGTTGGCATGGGCATGGGCGGCATCACCGGCTTCGCTATGAACCAGGCACGTGACCTTGGTCCCCGCCTTGCTTATCAGGTGCTGCCGATTAAGAACAAGGCTGACAACAACTGGAAGTATGGTCTGCTTGTTCCTGGCATCGCGCCGTTTGTCGGTGCTATTGTCGCCGCGCTGTTTGTGCACGGTTTCTTGGGCATGTTCTAGTCGAAGGACGGCTCTATAAGGTTCGGGCTCGGCAAGGGTTTACTTTCCAACGCGTCCTCGGACATGCAAAAAGGCTCGCTGCGCACTTTGTGCGGCGAGCCTTTTTGCGTCCTGCGGAATGCGTTGGAAAGTAAACCCTTGCCGAGCCCTGGGCATTCTTGGCTGTGTTCGAACAAGCAACCCAACATATATATCTGAATTTGGATGTGAGGGGCGCTTTGTTTTTGGGTGCCCTTACAAGAAAGCGTGACTTGGGGATGGGATGGGCACTTTGCTTTTTAGTGCCCTGAGATGGGGGCGAGACTTTGGAATGAGAGGCTAACTTAGGTGAAGAGGGGCTGTATGGCTGATAGGTAGTCTTTGGCTACGTCGGCTTTGTCTGCTTGGAAGTTGTGCCAGGCCCACCATTGGACCATTCCTACGAAGCTTGAGGCTATGTGGTGTAGTAGGAAACTGCGGTCCATGGTGCCGGCGGGGCCTGCGGGGTCGACGGGGACGGTTTCGGCTGCGCGCGACATGATGGTCTTGCGGAGACAGTCGGCGAAGACGCGTGAGCCGGCGCCGGCTACGAGGGCTCGAACGCCCTGGCGGCGTTCCCAGAGATTGTTGAGGATATGCTCGACCTGCACGAGTGGGTCGTCGAGCGGTGTGCCATCGTCGTCAAGAGCGTGGGTGCAGATGTCGCTCACGAGTTCGGACAGTAGGTCGTCTTTGCTCTTAAAGAGACCGTAGAATGTCGCGCGGCCTACGTGAGCGCGAGCGATGATGTCGCCGACGGTGATCTTGCCGTAATCTTCCTCGCGCAGGAGCTCGGAGAACGCCGCAACGATGGCGGCGCGGCTTTTTGCCTTGCGGGCATCCATGGCTATGCGTCCGCGTGAACGAGCAGGCAGCGGAGCGTGCCGGAGCAACCCTCGTAGGGGCGTTTGCCGGCGCCGTAGCCGACAGCTTCGATGCGGTAGCGTGAGGGCAGTTGGTCGGACGTACGCAGGGCGGTGACGATGGCGGCGCCTGTGGGCGTTACGAGCTCGCCAGCGACCGGTGCAGGCGTGAGAGCGATATTGCCCGCCTGGCACAGGTTGACGACAGCGGGGACGGGAATGGGCATGAGGCCGTGTGCACAGCGGATGGTTCCGTGGCCCTCGGAGAGCGACTCGACCACGATGTCCTCAATGCCCAGGTCATCGAGGCAGATGGCGACAGAGCAGACGTCGACGATGGAGTCGATGGCGCCCACCTCGTGGAACATGACGGTCTCGGGCGTTTTGCCGTGAGCCTTGGCCTCGGCAGCGGCGAGTGCGGTAAAGATGGCGAGGGCGCGACGCTTGGCGCCATCGCTTAGCTGCGAGCCATCGATAATGGCGGTGACGTCCGCCAAAGACCGGTGGTGATGGTGGTGGGCGTGATGATGCCCCTCGTGGCCATGGCCGTGGATCTCATGGTCATGGTCGTGTGTGTGCTCGTGCTCATGCTCGTCATGGTCATGATGATGGTGGTGCTCATGCTCATGCATATGCTCGACAGCTGCTTCGTTGCCGTAGAGCCAGGCCATATCGTGGTCGTGGTTCTCGAGCTCCTCTGCCAGCTGAACGTCAAAGTCGCAGGCGTCGATGCCGTGCTTGTTTACGCGCGTGACGGCGATCGAAAAGCCATCGACCGGCAGCGTGGCGAGCTGTTCGCGCAGCTGCTCCTCACTGGCATCCAGGTCGAGCAGGGCCGCAACGGTCATATCGCCGCTGATGCCCGAGGTGCCGTCGATGATAAGCGTGTGCTGATGGTTGGACATGGGATGCTCCTTAGCGGGCGCAGGGCGTGCCGGCGCTCAGATGATTGATAAGACTTGCCTGGTAGGCGGCACCAAAGCCGTTGTCGATATTGACGACCGAGACGCCGCTGGCGCAGGAGTTGAGCATGGCGAGCAGCGCGGCCACGCCACCAAAGTTCGCGCCGTAGCCCACGCTGGTGGGAACGGCGATGACCGGGCAACTCACCAGGCCGCCGATGACGCTCGCCAGGGCGCCTTCCATGCCGGCGATGGCGATGACCACCTGCGCCTGGGCAAGTTCCTCGGCATGCGCAAGCAGGCGGTGCAGCCCGGCGACGCCCACGTCGTAAAGGCGATCGACTTCGTTGCCATAGAACTCGGCCGTCAACGCGGCTTCCTCGGCGACGGGCAGGTCGCTCGTGCCGGCGCAGGCGACAACGATGCGTCCGTTGCCGGTAGGGGAGGGCTTGCCGCCCACGAGGGCGAGCTGCGCGTCCGGGACATATCCCAGGTCGATGCCGTTGCCGAGAAGCTCCGAGGTGCGGGCGGCCTTTTTGGCGTCCAGGCGCGTGACCAGGATGCGCTCCTGGCCGGCATCGCGCAGCGCTTTGATAATGGCGGCAATCTGATCGGCGGTTTTACCGGCACCGTAGACAACCTCGCCGGCTCCCTGGCGCACCCCGCGCGAAAGATCGAGCTGCGCAAAGCCCAAATCGGCGGTCGGAGCCGTCTGGATGCGCGTGAGGGCGACGGCCGGGGTGACTGCCCCGCCGGCAACATCGCTCAGTAACTGCTCAAGATCTCGCTTATCCATATATGTTCCCTTCGACGGCGCAAAGTCTAGCACTCAAAGGGTATGTTTCCGAACATTAAGACAAAATTGTTCGGAAACTATAGGACAGACTGATTCAATTGTTAGACGGATCGACTAGTCACGCAGGATGATGTCCATGGCGAGCATCAGATTGCGCTCGTCGATGGCAAACGGGGCGGCCTCGCGCGTCTTGGGCTTGGCACAAAACGCGATGCCCGTGCCCGCGGCCTGAATCATGGGGATGTCGTTGGCACCGTCGCCGATCGCGACGGTGTGGGCCATGTCGACGCCGCACTCAACTGCCCAGTCCAGCAGCTGGATGAGCTTGGACTCCTT
Source organism: Collinsella sp. AM31-2AC (assembly GCF_003469285.1). Lineage (NCBI taxonomy): Bacteria > Bacillati > Actinomycetota > Coriobacteriia > Coriobacteriales > Coriobacteriaceae > Collinsella > Collinsella sp. AM31-2AC. Next base: position 9,505 of record NZ_QSJB01000001.1, on the reverse strand, counting down.
GGTCACAATGTCGGCAGCCAACTTACCGGTGAGCTTGCCGCCTACGACCTCCAGACGGTTGGCCAGGCAAAAGTCGATTCCCGCGGCGGCCACGATCTTGTCGGCAACCTCGTGGAAGCCGCCACTTACGACGCCGACCTTCCAGCCCTTGCTGTGCGCCGAGCGCACAAGCTCCAGCGCGCCGGGGGTAAACGTCACGCGCTCAAAGGTGCGCTCGAACACGCTCTCGTCCAAGCCGGCAAGCAGCCCCACGCGCTCCTCGAGCGCTTGCTTAAAGTCAAGCTCGCCGCGCATGGCGCGCTCGGTGATCTGCGCCACTTGCTTGCCCACGCCGGCTTCCTCGCCCAACAGGTCGATGACCTCCTGGTTGATGAGCGTGGAGTCGATATCCATAACGATGAGGCGTGCAGTCATGGCGGGCCTTTCCAAGTGCAGTTGTATTGGGGCACATTGTCGCACGTGACGAGCGCGGGCGGGTGTCACGGCGCGTCAATTGTTTCGTCTCCGTCAAGTCTTTGGGCAGGAGCCACTTTTTCGCGGCACATCGACGCGAGTGCGATAAGATAGAACGCCATGTCTGGCTGCGCGGTTTACGCAGGCTGGGCAAATCTGTACGACGCCGCCCGGAACGACACGGGGCGGCACAGATCCATAAAGGAGGATCACTGGTATGAGCCAGACCCGTCCCATCGATGAGCATTCCATGCACACCCGTACCTGCGGCGAGCTTCGCTTCGAGAACGTGGGCGAAGAGGTCACCCTCACCGGTTGGGTGAGCCGTCGCCGCGACCACGGCGGCCTTATCTTCTGCGACCTTCGCGACCGTGAGGGCATCACGCAGCTCACCTTCGACCCCGAGCACTCCGACGGCGACGCCTTTAAGATCGCCGAGACCATGCGTCCCGAGTGGCCCATCAAGATTCACGGCGTCGTGCGCGCCCGTGGCGAGGAGACCACCAACACCAAGCTCGCGACTGGCGAGATCGAGGTCCTGACCGACCACGCCGAGGTGCTCAACACGTCCGTCACCCCGCCGTTCCAGATCGAGGACGGCATCGAGACCAGCGAGGACACCCGCCTGCGCTATCGCTATCTGGACCTTCGTCGTCCCGAGATGATGGCCAACCTCAAGCTGCGCTCCGACTTTACCTTTGCCATTCGCGAGGCGCTGCACAACCGTGAGTTCATGGAGGTCGAGACGCCCTCCCTGTTCAAGTCCACGCCCGAGGGCGCCCGCGACTTCATCGTCCCCAGCCGCATCCAGCCGGGCAACTTCTACGCCCTGCCGCAGTCCCCGCAGCTCCTGAAGCAGCTGCTTATGGTCGGTGGCGTCGAGCGCTACTATCAGGTTGCCAAGTGCTTCCGCGACGAGGACTTGCGTGCCGACCGTCAGCCCGAGTTCACCCAGGTCGATATCGAGATGTCCTTCGTGGACCAGAACGACGTTATGAGCGCGCTCGAAGAGGTTCTTGCCGATGCCTTCGGCCGCATGGGTGTCGAGATGCCCACGCCGCTGCGTCGCATGAACTACTGGGAGGCCATGGACACCTATGGCTCCGACAAGCCCGATACCCGCTATGGCATGCACTTGGTCGACCTGACCGACATCTTCGCCAACTCCAAGTTCAAGGTCTTTGCGACTGCCGCGAACGAGGAGGGCTCTGTCGTCAAGGCCATCAACGCCAAGGGCGCCGGTGCCTGGGCTCGCGCCAAGATCGATAAGCTTGCCGGCGTGGCTTCCACGTTTGGCGCCAAGGGCCTTGCCTGGATCGCCTTCCGCGAGGACGGCTCCATCAACAGCCCCATCGTCAAGTTCTTCTCGGACGAGGAGATGGCTGCCCTGCGCGAGCGCATGGACGTCGAGCCCGGCGACCTTGTGATGTTCGCCGCCGGCCCGCGCCTGCTCTCCGACGAGATCCTGGGCGGCATGCGTTCTCACATGGCTAACGCGCTCGAGATCAAGCGCGAGGGCCACGACTTCTTGTGGGTCGTCAACTTCCCGCTGTTCCACTGGGACGAGGACCGCAAGGCTTACGCTGCCGAGCACCAGCCCTTCACCCTGCCGACCGAGACCGACATCGCCAAGATCGAGGCCGACCCGCTGGCAGCCGGTTCCTGCACCTACGACTTTGTCATGGACGGCTTTGAGGCCGGCGGCGGCGGTATGCGTATCCACAACGCCGAAATGCAGATGTCCATGCTCAAGCTCCTGGGCTTTACCGAGGAGCGCGCCGAGTCGCAGTTCGGCTTCCTCATGGAGGCTCTCAAGTTTGGTGCGCCCCCGATGGGCGGCTTCGCCCTGGGCCTGGACCGCGTGTGCATGCTGCTCACCGGCTCCGACTCCATCCGCGACGTCATGGCGTTCCCCAAGACGGCCAGCGGCTCCGACCTCATGTCGGGCGCCCCGAGTGCCGTTTCCGGCGCCCAGCTCAAGGACGTCAGCCTGCGCCTGATGTAGGCAAGCGGCTACATATTGCCCGTAACGAGGGAAGGACACGTGCCTTCCCTCGTTTTTTATACGTCGAGATTGTGAGGGCATGGGATGACCGGGCGTTGCGGAAAGTGCGTCCCGGAATCTGCGTCCAGAACGGGTCGCGCTTTCCCAAAGGGGGTCCTCTGGGAAAGCGCGACCCAGAATTCGGCAAAATAATGGGGCACAGTTTCCGCTTGAGCGGTCTAACGGAAACTGTGCCCCAGAATGAGCGCTCAAAACGGGGCAGGCTTTCCGCAACAACTGTCTGGCGAAAAGCCCGGCCCAGTTTCCTACAGCGAGTCTCTCTGAACGAGCTGCATGTGCATCACGGAGGTGGTGGGCTCGGCGCCCTTGATCATGTCGAGCGCAATGTTGGCGGCCATGTGGCCTTCTTCGCGCAGGGGCTGGCGGACGGTCGTGAGTGCGGGGACGCAGCGCGCCGCAATCTCGTGATCGTCGAAGCCGACGACAGAAACGTCCGCCGGAACGGATAGGCCTGCCTCGTTGAGTGCGGTGATGACGCCAGCCGCGATACGGTCCGATCCGCAGAGCACGCCATCGAAAGCAATCTCGCGCGCGAGGATCTGGTGCATGGCCTGATAGCCGTCTCCGCTGTTCCAGCCGGTATAGATAACGTTTGCGTCTGGGAGGTCTTCGCCCAAGACGGCGCGGTAGCCGCGCAGGCGGTCGACAACAGCGGGGTTGTCTTGCGGTCCCAACACGGCGACGATATCTTTGCGCCCGCGCTCCTTCATGGCGAGTGCCGCAAAGCGTCCGCCCTCTTCGTCGTCAGAGTAGACCGTCGAGAACACATCGCGATAGGGGTGACCCTCGAGCTGGCCGCACAACACGGTGGGCACGCCCAGCTCGCGCAGTACCTCGAGCAGTTCGCTGCCCTTGTAGGGGGAGACGTTGATTACGGCGTCGAACGAGCGGCGCTCAAAGTGCTCGCGTGCGCGGTTGCGCTCATGCGTAGAAGACGCCTGCAAGATAACGGGCAGATAGGATGACTCCGACAGTTCTTCGGTAATGCCGCTCAAAAACTCGCTATAGGTGGGGTCGCTGAAGAGTTCACTCAGGGGCTCGGTCACGAGCACGGCGATGATTTCCGTGCGTCCGACAGCGAGCGCTCGGCCACGAGCGTTGGGGACAAAATTGACTTCCTTGGCCGCTGCGCGGACGCGCTTTTTGGTTTCCTCGCTAATGCGGGGCGAATCGTTGAGGGCGCGCGATGCCGTGGAGCGCGACACGCCGGCAGCTGCGGCAACCTCGGCAAGCGTAGGTGCGGTGCGAACTGGTTGGGTCATGGCGTCTCCTGGAAAATGCGGTCGATGTTGTCATTGATACGGGCTGGTGCGGATACAGCTTACTATAGTGCGCCTGAACAGCGTTCATGATATCCGGCCACTGGTGGCATTTCACGTTCAAGCTGCTGTTGAACATGGCTTGCACGGGTGGGGCATAGATGGGCGCGGCCGTTGTCAGCCGCCTGGGAATGCTGTTTTGCGCTGAGTTTCGATACTCAGGGTGACATAAGTGTCGTGGTTGTACAACCGGTTGCACCGTTAATCCGACAAAATCGACCGTTCGGCGGACAACCGGTTGCACAGATTTTTGTACCGCCCGTAAGATAAGGACAACCGGTTGCACAAAGAAGCACTACGATGACGAAGGAGCATCACCATGGACGCCATTAACGATTGGGAAAACCAAGCGCTCACCCACAGGAACCGCCTGGCACCCCATGCGTACTTTATGGGTTATGAGGCCGCCGATCTCGCCGCTACGTACAGCCGCGAGCTGTCGCGCGGATTTGTCCAGCTGTCCGGCTCGTGGCAGTTCCGCCTTTTTGAGGGCCCCGCGGCCGTCTCCAACGAAGCACTTTGCACGTACAAGCCCGAGTGGGATCACGTGGAGGTTCCGCACCTGTGGCAGGTAGACGGCTATGGCAACCTTGCCTACACCGACGAGGGTTTTCCGTTCCCGGTGGATCAGCCGTTCGTTCCCTCCGACGACCCTACGGGCGTCTACCAGCGCATCGTCAAACTTCCCGCCGTGCCTGCCGGCGCTCGCGAGATTATTCGCTTCGACGGTATCGAGAGCTACGGCGAGCTGTATGTCAACGGCAAGTTTATCGGCATGACCAAGGGTTCGCGCCTGTCCGCCGAGTTTGACGTGACCGACGCGCTCGTCGAGGGCGACAACCTGTTTGCGGTCAAGGTTCTGCAGTACAGCGATGGTAGCTACATCGAGGACCAGGACATGTGGTGGGCATCGGGCATCTTCCGCGATGTGTACCTCATGCAGCGTCCCGCCGCGCATCTGGTCGACTTTAGGTTCCGCACGCACCGCGAGGGCGATGCCGCTCTGATCACGCTCGATACGGTTGCCGAGGGCGCAAGTCGCGTCGTGTATACGCTCAGCGATGGCCAGAATGTGGTCGCTACGGGCGAGTGCGTCGACGGCCATGCCGAGTGCAGCGTTGCCGATGCCCACTTCTGGAACCCCGAGGACCCCTTCCTCTATGACCTTACGCTTGAGGTCTACGACGGCGACGAGGTCAGCGAGTACGTTCCGCATCGCCAAGGCCTTGCCGAGGTGACGGTCGAGGGCAATCATATCTACCTCAACGGCACCTACTTTAAGATGCATGGCGTCAACCGCCACGACCACGACGATCACAAGGGCCGCGCCGTGGGTCTCGAGCGCATGCGCCGCGACCTGGAGCTCATGAAGCAGCACAACATCAACGCGGTGCGCACGTCCCACTACGCCAACGATCCGCGCTTCTACGAGCTGTGCGACGAGTACGGCATCATGCTGGTCGCCGAGACCGATATGGAGAGCCACGGCTTCGAGAATATCGGCAATATCGCCCTGGTCACCGACGACCCTGCCTGGGAGCCGGCTTACGTTGACCGTGTTGAGCGCCTGGTGATGCAGGAACGCAACCACGCGTGCATCATCATGTGGTCGATGGGCAACGAGAGCGGCTATGGCTGCAACATCCGCGCGATGTACGCCAAAGCTCACGAGCTCGACGGTCGTCCGGTCCACTACGAGGAGGATCGCAACGCCGATACCGTCGACGTCATTTCCACCATGTACTCCCGCGTGTCGCAGATGAACGACTTTGGCGAGCATCCGTTCCCCAAGCCGCGCATCAACTGCGAGTACGGCCACTCCATGGGTAATGGTCCCGGAGGCCTGTCCGAGTACCAGGAGGTCTTCGATCGCTGGGATTGCATCCAAGGCCAGTTTATTTGGGAATGGTGCGACCACGGTTTGGCTGCTGTGACCGAGGACGGCGTTGCCTACGACATGTATGGCGGCGACAACGGCGATTACCCCAACAACAGCAACTTCTGCATCGACGGCATGGTGTTCCCCTGGCAGCAGCCGAGCCCGGGCCTTACCGAGTACGGCCAGGTCATCTGCCCGGTTCGCATGGCCTACGATGCCGAGGCGGGCGAGCTGACCGTCACCAACAAGCGTTGGTTTACCACCCTCGAGGATGTCTGCCTGTCGGCGGAGACCCTGGTGGACGGCGACGTGGTCTGCCGCAAGACGCTCATGCCCGGTGCGGTTGCCCCCGGCGAGTCCGTCCAGCTTCCGCTGGTGATTCGCGAGGCCGCAGTGGGCGAGACCCTGCTGACCGTGCACGCCTACACCATGGCGGCTCACGCCTGGTGCGAGCCGATGTTCCAACTGGGTGCAAGCCAGTTTGCCATCGCAAACCATCCGGCGCCGGCAATTGCCGCCCCCACTCGTCCTGAGCTTACGGTCGAGGAGACCGAGCAGGAGATTCGTATTCGCTCCCTCAACGGCGAGCTGACCTTCAGCAAGGTCAACGGTACCGTGAGCGAGTGGAAGGCATCCGGTCGCGACGTCATGACCTCCGGTCCCCAGGTTGGTTTTTGGCATCCGCTCGTCGATAACCACGCCCAGGAGTACGACTCCCTGTGGAAGGATAACTTCATCGATGTGATGCAGACGTCTACCCGCAATGTTTCTTGGAAGCAGGACGACAATGCGGTTGTCGTTACCGTGAGCCAGCGTATCGCTCCTCCCGTCCGCGCGTTCGGCATGCGCGTCGAGCTCGTCTATACCGTGCTTCCGAGTGGCCGCGTCGACCTCAAGGTTTCCGGCGAGCCCTACGGCGACTATTCGGACATTATCCCGCGCATCGGCATCTCCTTCGAGGTCCCCGGTTGTGATCGTGCCGTCGAGTGGTATGGCCACGGCCCGGGCGAGAACTATCCGGACTCGCTGCGCGCCAACCCGGTCGGTCATTACCGCACTACGGTCGACGACATGTTCACGCCCTACGTTATGCCCCAGGACTGCGCCAACCGCGAGGGTACCCGCTGGGTCGCCCTGCGCTCCAGCCACGGTGACGGTCTGGTCGTGACGCGTCCGAGCGACGCCGCTTCCAATCCGTTCTCGTTCTCCGCATGGCCCTATAGCTGCGAGGCTATCGATAATGCCAAGCATGTCTACGATCTTGTCCCGGGCGACACGGTTACGGTCAACATCAACGACCAGCTGCTCGGCCTTGGCTCGAACTCTTGGGGTTCCGAGGTGCTCGATTCCTATCGCACCCGTTTTGAGAGCTTCAGCTTTGAGGTGTCCCTGCGACCGCTGACGTCTGCCGATCTGGCTCAGGCGCTGGCACCCATTAAGGAGGCATAAGTCATGCATATCTTTAACTCGCGTGCCGATTTCGACGCCCAGATGAAGTCCGTCAAGAAGTGGATGCGTACCGGTCAGGCACTCGACGGCGTTTCTGAACTGCAGCACGATGTGGCGTACTCTATCGGCGACTCGCTGGTGTATTGGTGGGTGAACGCCCACGAGGCGGCTACTGCCGATCTGGTCGGTCACCGTCGCTACCATGCCGTGCTCGCCCCGCTCGACGGCAATCTGACCGTTGAGGTGGCTTCCAAGGCCGATCTTACCTGTACGCGCGCCTACAGCGATATCGATGATCGCGAGCGCTTTGAGGGTACGGGGGAGACCGTGACGATTCCCACCGGCGGCGTTGCCGTCGTCGAAATTGACGAGGCCTACCGTGTCGTGGCCGATGCCGCGGATCCCCGCGTCGTGGTGCTGCACGTGACAGTCGAAGGTTATTCCTTCCCCAACAAGTAGTATTCGTCCGCCTGGACGTTTGCTTCGCGCCGTTAAGGGGGATGGCTTTGTTGACTCCCTTTTCCCCATTCCCCTTAGCAGGTGCGCCGTCCGTGTTTGCACTTGCAGCTCGGACGGTTTTAGATGACATTTAACAGATGATTGGGAGGGCTTATGAGCTCTGAAAAACGAGGAACGATTGGTTCGTTCGCTCTGCTGGGCATGACGGTCGCCGCCGTGTTCGGTATCAAGAACATCATCAACAACAACGCGGCCATCGGCTTGGCAGCTGCGCCGTCGTTCTTCTTCGCCACGCTTTTGTACTTTGTCCCCTATACCCTGGTTACCGCCGAGTTCGTCGGCCTCAACAAGGACTCCGAGTCTGGCGTGTACGCATGGGTTAAGACCTCGATGGGTGGTCGCTGGGCGTTCCTGACGGCATTTAGCTACTGGTTCGTTAACCTGTTCTTCTTTGCGTCCGTCCTGCCCAACGTCATCATCTACGCGAGCTACGTGTTCTTTGGTGCCAACGCCGAGCTTTCGCAGCTGTGGATCACCATTATCGAGATCGTCGTCTTTGCTATCGCCACGTGGGTTTCGACCAAGGGCGCTAAGTGGATCGGCTCCATTTCCTCCTTCGGTTCGACCGCGGCTCTCGGCCTGACCGCCGTGTTCATCCTGCTGTCCCTGGCTGCTGCCTTTGGCGGCGTTGAGTTCGCTACGGCTCCTACTCCCGCTAACATGGCTCCCGACATGAGCAACTTCGCAACTGCGTGGGGCTTCTTCGGTACGCTTGCCTGGATCATCCAGGGCGTTGGCGGCGCTGAGTCTGTCGGCGTGTTCCTTAACGACCTTAAGGGTGGCGTCAAGGCCTTCGTGCGCACCGTCGTTATCGCCGGCCTGACCATCGGCCTTCTGTATGCAGGCGCTTCGCTGCTGGTTAACCTGTTCATCCCCGAGGGCGGCGTTGCCATCTCCACCGGTATCTTCGACGTATTCGGCGCTGTCTTTGCCCACTTTGGCATTCCCATGGAAGTGTCTACGCGCGCCATCGGCTTGATCCTTCTCGCCGCCACGCTGGGCTCCCTCATGATGTGGACCTCTGCTCCCATCAAGGTTTTCTTCACCGAGATCCCCAAGGGCGTCTTTGGTAGCAAGATCGTCGAGCTCAACGAGCATGGCATTCCTGCCCGCGCTGCTTGGCTGCAGTTCGCCATCGTCGTCCCCATCCTGATCATTCCGGCCCTGGGCTCCGGTAACCTCGACGACCTGCTCATGATCGTTACCAACATGACTGCTGCCACCGCTCTGCTCCCACCGCTGCTGATTTTGCTTGCCTACTTTATGCTGCGCAAGAACTTTGACGCCGCTCCCCGTGGCTTCCGCATGGGTTCGCGCCGCTTTGGCCTGGTCGTTGCCGCATTCCTGCTTGTGGTCTTCTGCTTCGTGCTTATCTGCGGCACCATTCCGCTCGATCAGCCGCTGTGGCTGACGCTGGTCTACAACGTTGGCGGCGTGGTTGTCTTCTTGGGCCTTGCCGTGATGTGGTACAACCGCTACATCAACCGCCTGCGCGAGACCGATCCCGAGGCCGCCGAGAACGAGCTTCGCCCTTCCGTCCTCGATATGATGGAGTAGCGGCTAGGATTAATCTACGGCTGTGGAATAAATCGATTCCCTTTCCTAAGGAGGGGCCTTACGAGGCCCCTCCTTTTGTGTTTTGGGGCATGGTTTTGGCCCCCGTGGTCAAAAAATGCCAAATATGAGTACTGTTGCAAAAGAAGTGCCATATTTTTCGGCCTGCTCTGAGCGAAAATGGGCTCAAAATCGATTTATCTAACTCCCTTTAAGGTAGCGTGCAGAGATGTGGTGTAAGAGGCGGGGCATGCCCCGCCTCCGCCC